>JAATFS010000438.1 GCA_015655035.1 Lysobacterales bacterium
CAGGCAATTCGATCGGCATGTGTTCTGAAGTCGTTGTACGAAAGAAGGAACGCGGCGGATACGGGCCAGGGCTTACAATGCGCGTCTTCGCGGAAGTCTATCCGACCTGGTCGGTCGGTCTGCCGCCTTCGTTTAGGAGAATCCCATGGCAGTGATGGAACGGATCCAGGCCGAGGTCGAGCAGCACCCGATCGTGCTGTTCATGAAAGGCACGCCGCAGTTCCCGATGTGCGGGTTCTCCAGCCGTGCGGTGCAGGCGTTGCTGGCTGCTGGCGCCGACCAACTTCACACCATCAACGTGCTGGAAGAGCCCGAGATCCGCGCCAATCTGCCGCGTTTCTCCAATTGGCCGACGTATCCGCAGCTGTTCATCCATGGCGAACTGATTGGCGGCTGCGATATCACCCTGGAGCTGTTCGAGGCGGGCGAGCTCAAGCGCATCGTCAACGAGGCCTATCAGCCGTGAATCCGGCGCAGGGAGCGGCGCTGCCCGGGTCGTTGGCGGGGCGGGTCGTGCTCGTGACCGGTGTTGGCGGTGGGCTGGGTACGGCGGCGGCGCGGGCGTGCGCGCGCAGTGGCGCCACGGTGGTGCTGCTCGGCCGCGCCCTGCGCAAGCTGGAGCGCGTGTATGACGCAATCGTCCAGGAAAGCCGCGAGCCGTTGCTGTATCCGCTGGACCTGGCGGGTGCCTCGCCGCCGGACTACGCCGCGCTGGCCGAGCGCTTGCAAGCGCAATTGGGCCGGCTCGACGGCGTGCTGCACTGCGCCGCCGATTTCCCCGGGCTGACCCCGTTCGAGCAGGCCGATCCTGCGGTGTTCGCGCGAACCGTCCATGTCAATTTCACCGCCCGCGCCTGGCTCAGCCAGGCATGCTTGCCGCTGTTGCGTCAGCAGGAGGATGCTGCGCTCGTGTTCGTGGTCGATGACCCCCAGCGGGTCGGGCAAGCGTACTGGGGCGCCTACGGCGCATCGCAGCAGGCCCAGCGCGCACTGTTGACCAGCCTGCACGATGAAACCGCCGCCGGCCCGGTCAGGGTCAGCGGCTTGCAGCCCGGGCCGATGCGTACCGCGCTTCGGGCGCGAGCATTCACTCACGATGAAGACCAACAGGCCGTCGCTGCCGAGACCTATGCGCCGGCCTGTATCAGCTTGTTGTCGATGGCGGGCGCTTCACACCGTGGGGCAATCTGGAATCCGGTATGACCATTCTTTCCGCAGCGCTGCTGCTGTTCCTGATCCTGGATCCACTGGGCAACATCCCGGTGTTTCTCAGTGTGCTCAGGCCCTTGCCGCCAAAGCGGCAGCGCATCGTGCTGGCGCGTGAGCTGCTGATCGCACTGCTGGTGCTGATGGGATTCCTGTGGGGCGGCAAGTACGCGCTGGAACTGATGCACCTGCGCCAGGAGTCGGTGGCCATTGCTGGCGGCATCGTGCTGTTCCTGATCGGCATTCGCATGATTTTCCCCCGACCGGAAGGCCTGATGGGCGAGATCCCCGACGGTGAGCCCTTCATCGTGCCGCTGGCGATACCGCTGGTGGCCGGGCCGTCGGGCATGGCTGCGGTGATGCTGATGGGCAGCAGCGAGCCGGCACGGCTGGCGGACTGGAGCCTGGCGCTGATGATCGCTTGGGGGGCGACGTCAGCGATCCTGTTTTCGTCCACGCTGCTCTACAAACTGCTGGGCATGCGCGCGTTGACCGCGATGGAGCGGCTGATGGGCATGCTGCTGGTGGCGATTTCGGTACAGATGTTCCTGGATGGGCTGGGGACCTATCTGCATTTGCCGGTCAATATCTGACCAGGGCCTGGTCCTGCGCCGGATCTGCGCTGAAGGGAAGTGATCCAGCCACGGGCCGGGTCATCGGCAACGCCGTCTCTTGTGTCCAGTGGTGCCTGAGCAAGCGTCAATGTTGCAGTGCGAGAGAAATGTCACGCGGCCGTCACACGCAGGCTTTAGCGTGTTAATCTGTTGTTAACCGTTACGGCGGAAACCGCCGGGCGGTAGGGAAACCCAGATCGACAATCAAGCGGAGTCCAGCCTGCCGAAGGCTGGCTTGCGCATGCTCTTCGCCATTGCCTAAACCTGCATCGAGGCTACCGAAATGACCCAATCCCGCTGTCTCCGGATGTCCAAGCTCACCCTTGGCCTCGTTGCCGCGCTCGCCGCGGCTCCTGTTTTTGCGCAGAGCACCACGGCCGGCGTCGGTGGCCTGGTGACGAATAGCGGTGGCCAGCCGGTTGCGGGCGCCGAGGTCACCATTACCCACGTCGAGTCCGGGACGGTCAGCCGCGCGATCACCGACGCGGCGGGGCGCTACAACACGCGCGGCCTGCGCGTGGGTGGCCCGTATAGCGTCACCATCACCAAGCCGGGTGAGGGCACCAAGACCGAGGATGGCGTCTACCTCGGCGTGAACCAGGTTGCCAGCGTCAATGCCGCCCTGACCGGCGACCTGACCACGCTGGAAACCGTTACCGCTACCGCCATTGCCGGTGGCTCGGAAGTGTTCAGTGCCACCAAGATGGGCAGCGGCACCTCCGTCACCCGCCAGACGATCGAGTCGCAGGC
>JAATFS010000497.1 GCA_015655035.1 Lysobacterales bacterium
AAACATACCCAGGCTGTTTTGTCACCGCCAGGCAATCGCCACATCAAACGGGGAAACAACGATGAAAGTGAAGACATCAAAGCTTCGCGACGCGATCGCGTTTGCGCTCACGGTGAGCGCCACGAGCCTGCTTGCCACAGGCCTGGCACATGCTCAGGACACCGCACCCAAAAGCAGCGACGACGGGGTCACCTCGCTAGAGGCGATCAGCATTACCGGTAGCCGTATGAAGAGCCAGTCGATGACGGCTTCCAGCCCGGTAGCGGAGATCCAGCAGGAAGAATTCAAGTACAGCGGCGCGACCAAGGTCGAGGATCTGGTCAACCAGTATCCGCAGCTGGAAATGACCTTCGACAACTTCCAGAACAACCCCTCCGACGGCTATGCGTCGATCGACCTGCGCGGCCTGGGCGCCCAGCGCACCTTGACCCTGGTCAACGGCCGTCGCCTGCCGATCGGCAGTTCAGAGACCACCGACATCAGCATCATCCCGACCTTCCTGGTCAAGCGGGTCGACCTGTTGACCGGCGGCGCATCGGCGGTGTACGGCTCGGACGCGGTAGCCGGCGTGGTCAACTTCGTGCTGGACGACGAGTTCGAAGGCGTCATCGCCAACGTCGGCTACTCGGCCTACCAGCACAACAACGACAACGGCTACATCCAGGGCCTGATGGACAACGCCGGGTACGATTACCCGACCGGCAATTCCGGTTTCGACGGCATTTCCCGCAACATCGACCTGGCCATCGGCGGCAAGTTCGGCGAACGCGGGCATGCGATGGCCTGGGCGACCTACCGTAAGAACGAGCCGTTGAGCCAGGGGCGGCGCGATTACTCCTCGTGTGCACTGACCGCCTCCGGCGGCGCCTGCGGTGGTTCGGGCACCAGCGATCCGGCCAACTTCCTGGCGTACAGCTCCGATTACGCAGAAGGCGGCTCGGCCCATATCGCCAGCGACGGCACCTGGGCCAGCGGCAATGGCTCCCTGTACAACTACGCTCCGGACAACTACTACCAGCGTCCGGATACACGCTTCACCGCCGGTGCCTCGTTCAAGTACGAGATCAACGAACACTTCCAGCCATACCTGGAAACGATGTTCCTGAATCGCAAGAGCTCCACCCAGCTGGCCTCCTCCGGTACGTTCTTCGCCAATGGCCTCTCGCTGCCGTGCAGCACGTCCTATCTCGGCAGCCTGTGCAACGACCTGGGCATCTCCACCGACGATGCCGTCGTCTATGTCGGCAAGCGCGCGGTCGAAGCCGGCCCCCGCATCAACAAGACCGAGACCTCGACCTTCCGCATCGTCTCCGGCGTGCAGGGCGCGATCAACGATTACTGGTCCTACGACGCGTCGTTCACCTATGGCCGCAACCATTACACCACCATCGGCACCGGCGATCTGATCTCGTCGCTGGTGGCGGACGCGCTGACGACCAATTGCGCAACGTCCTACACCGGTAGCGGGCTGTGCTACGACGTATGGAACAACAACGTCACTGCTGCAGCGACCGAAGCCCTGGCAGGCACCAGCCTCACCGACATCACCACCGACCTGAAGGTCCTCAACGCCTACGTCAGCGGCAGCCTGCCCTGGGGGCTGCCCTGGGCCAACGGCGAAAACCTCGCCCTGGTGGCCGGCTACGAATGGCGCAGCGAGAACTACGAACGCTACTCCGACACCAATACCGTCACCGGCAACTTCACCGGCGCAGGCGGCGAGTATCCCGACATCAGCGGCGGATACAACGTCAGCGAGCTGTTCATGGAAGCCGGGCTTCCGCTCATCACCGACGCCGGCCTGCTGCAACGGCTGGATGCATCGGTCGGCTACCGCTACTCCGACTACAGCACCTCCGGCAGCGTGCAGAGCTACAAGCTTGGCCTGAGCGCGCAGCTCGGCGACAACGTGCTGCTGCGTTCGAGCTGGAACCGTGCGATCCGTGCTCCCAGCGTCAGCAATTTGTACTACCCCAACAGTATCGGCCTGTATCTTTCCGAAGATCCCTGCATCGGCAGCGACCCGGCCTATACCCAGGCACAGTGCGCGAACCTTGGCGTGAATGCCGACCAGTACGGCAACCTCACCGAGAATCCGGCCGGCCAGTACAACGCCACCGCCGGCGGCAACACCGCCCTCACCCCGGAAAAGGCGACCACCTTCACCTTCGGCGTGGCGGTAACGCCTATCGAGAACCTCGACCTGAGCGTGGACTACTACAACATCAAGGTCGACGACGCGATCACCCAGTTGGGTGGCCAGGTCATCATGGAGGCCTGCGCCAACACCGGCGACAGCACCTTATGCGACAAGGTCCATCGCAGTGCCAGTGGCAGCCTGTGGCTGGGTAATGGCTATGTCGACAACAACTACGACAACTACGGCCTGTTCAAGTACAGCGGCATCGACACCACCGCCCGCTATGCCTGGGGTGTAGGCCCTGGCCGCTTCACCGCCTCGCTGGTCGGTACCTATGTGCTGAAGAAGGAAAGCACGCCGATGTCGGGCACCACCTACGATTGCGCGGGCTCGATCAATGTCACCTGCGACGTGAGCCCGCATTGGCGGCATGTCGGCAACCTGCGCTACAACTGGGATCGTTACACGGTCGGCCTGCGCTGGCGCTACATCGGCCATAGCCGCTACCGCAATACCGACGGCAGCGCCGGGACCACCGATCAGTTGCTGGTCAACAATGGCAACAAGCTCGATGCCTACAACTACTTCGACCTGTCCGGCAGCGTCCAGCTGGGTGAGTTCGCCGAGTGGACGGTGGGCGTGAACAATGTCCTGGACAAGGAACCGCCGATGATCGGCAGCACCGTGGTGGTGAACGGTAATTCGGTCGGCGGCTACGACCAGGCCGGCCGCTACTTCTTCAGCAGCCTCAACTTCCGCTTCTGATCCGCGCCGCCTACCCGGCGGCGGCAACAACAGCGACGGGCCTGCGCCCGTCGCTTTTTTTTCGCGTGCTGCCAGGCACTTCCAGCGCGACTGCCCGTCGCCGCCGGCAGCGATATCAATCGTCCGGGCGCATGTCGAAGGCGATGCTCAAACGCGGCACCGCGTCGACGAACGGCACCGTGCCGTGCCACAGGTAGGACGGGAACAGGACCAGCTTCCCCGGCTCAGGACGAACGATACGTCGCGCCGGCAGGTCCAGACCCAATCGCTCCAGCGGCTGGCCGAACTGGATGCATCCCGCGCGATCGCCCACGTCCTGGGCCAGCATCGCCGGCGGGAGACGAACATAGAACGCAGAGCTGATCCAACCACGCGGATGCACATGGTTGGCATGATGGCCGCTGGAACGCAGCTTGACCGACCACGAACCCGTCACCGCGACCTTGCCCGATCGCGGCCGGCGTCCCAGGAACGGATGGCGCGGATCGTCGGGCAAGCTCGCCAGCCACTGCTCCACCGCCGACACCAGCACGGCCTGCGCGGCGACGATCTCCGGATCGGGCCTGCCGAACAGGCGCCCCTGGGTCTGCGAGCCACGACGCACGCTCTGGTTGATCGGCTCCCGGGTCGCCAGATGCAGCGAGTCGAGGCGCGTCCCCAGCGCCTGCAAGAATGCGGGTACATCCGCATACCCGTGCGGCGTGGCGATGTCGACCACGCCGATCAGCCGCTCGTAGTCGCACAACCAGTGCTCGCGTGGATCGTCCAGCATGCGCCAGATGATCGCCAGGTTCGCCCAGCCTTCCTGGTTCAGCGCATCGATCCGCACCGCCTGCGTCGCCAGTTGCCCGGCCTGTTGCCAGCGCTGCAGGCGCAGGGCCAGCCGCGTGTAGGCATTGAGAAAGCTGGGACTGCGATTGCCCAGCCGACGGTAGGCCTGCTGGTAAAGAAGGTCCGCAGGTTGCGGCTGCTCCAGTTGCAAATGGCAGTCGGCCAACAACCACGCCGCCAGCGGATCGGCTGGATCGCGCTGGCGCAGCCGCTGCGCGTATTCCAGCGCGCGCTCACCACGCCGGGCCTCGAGCAGCATCCGGATCAGCTCCATTTGCAGGGCGCGGTTGTCCGGCTGCGCTTGTGCCGCCTGCTCGAACGCCGCCAATGGATCCGGCGACGACGCCAGCCGCCCGCCGTACTCCCATAGCAGCCGGGCCAGAGTGGAATGCCCGGGGGCATGACCGGGATGGCGAACAACCAGCTGCCTCGCGCCGGCGATTGCCTCGGCGATCCGCCCGCTGTCCACCATCGCACCGTTGATCGAATCCTCCAACCCGGCACCCGACTGCCCGAACCTGCGCGCCTGCCCGTAGCTGCGCAGTGCGTCCTCGGCCAATCCCTGCAATCGCTGCACACCGCCAAGGTTGACCCATGCCGGCCCATAGTCCGGCGCCAGCGCCAATGCCTGGGTAAAGGCCTCCGCCGCCGGCACCAGCTTGCCCTGCTCGCGCAGTGCGTTGCCCAGCCCATGCCAGGCGTGCAGCCCGTTGGGTTCCAGGCGTAGCGCGTCGCGAAAGAATCCTTCCGCACGCGCATGCTCGCCAGCTTCCAATGCCAACAGCCCGAGCTGGACGCGCGGCGGTGCGGCCGTCGGCGCGGCGGCGGCGGCACGCTCGAACAGAACGACCGCGTCGGCGCTACGTCCCAAGCGATTGCGCCAGGCCGCATAGTTCATCAGTACCGTGGCGTTTTCCGCCGAGCGCGCCAACGCCGACTCGAACGCCTGCTCGGCCGCCACCTCATCCCCCAGCTCTGCCAGGCACATCGCCAGCAGTTGCCAGGCATCGGCCGAGGTAGAGGCCAGCGCAAGCAGCTGGCGCGCACACTCCAGCGCCTGCGCTGGCCTGCCCGCCTGGAGCAGAGTGCAGGCGGCACCGAACACTCGCAACTGCGCTGCATTCAATGCAATGTGGGGCGACAGCACCATTGCGCTAGCGCTTCCGCTTCACCCGCAAGGCCACCCCGGAAGGCATGACCAGCATGTAGCTGCCGAGCATGGCCTTGCGGATGCGCACCTTCTCGCCGGCCTTGATGCTGCCGATGCCGACGCCCTCGGTCTGCACCCAGACCTGGCCGTTGTCCAGCGTGAACGTGCGCAGGCTGCCGTTATAGTCCAGACGCGCCAACACCGCCTCGATGTCCTGCGGCTCGGCGGCCAACGGCGGCGTCGGCCCGTCAGCACGTCCCTCCAGCCCAAACGCATTGCGCGCTTTGCGCGCCATTTCCACCTTGGCTTCCTGCGGCGGTGGAAACACGTGGTCGTAGCAGGCGAGGCGTCGAGCCGGTTCGGGCACGCTGGCGCAGCTGTGAGTTGCCGTCTGTGCCGGCGCCAGCTCCGCCCACGCCAGCAAGAAACACGCGGCAGCGACGGGGATCCACTGGCGGCGAGTCGTGCGACCCTGAATGAAAATGGACACTACCCGCTCCTGGACCATTCGTTTCGGTGTATCGGCGAGCATAGCGCATGGCTTTCCGGCAGACGCGGGCAAGCTTGCTGCATTAAGCTGCCCGATTCCGCGACCGATCGTCTCCGCATCTTGGACGCCGCCACTACCCTGTTGCTCAAGCAAGCCAACTCGCTGATCGAGCAAGGTGCGTCCGGCCGTGCGGCCGCAATCCAGTGCCTGCAGCAATTGCTGGCGCACTGCTCCGATCACGCCGAGAGCTGGTTCAACCTCGGCTACCTGCTACGGCAGAGCGGCGACTTCAGCGCAGCGCTGCACGCCTATGCCCAGGCGTTGCGCCATGGCATCTCCAATCCGCAGGAAGTCCATCTCAATTGTGCGGTGATCCATTCCGATCACTTGCACCAATACGATTACGCCAAGCAGGAACTGCTCGCCGCGCTGGACAAGGCACCCCGCTATCTGCCGGCACTGCTGAATCTTGGAAATCTGCATGAGGAGCAGGGCGAACGTGCCGAGGCCATCGCCTGCTACCAGCGGTTGTTGCAGATTGCGCAGTCGTCGGCCGCGCACACACCGCGACAACTCGGGTTGGAAGCACTCGCACGGCTGGCCCATCTGCAACCACCGGCGTCGCCCCGGGACCCGCTACTGGAGCAGCTCCGACACGCGGCCGACACGACCGGCGTAGACGACGGTACGCGTGCCAATCTGCTGTTCTCGCTGGGCCGTGCCTACGACAGCCTGAGCATGCCGGATCAGGCATTTTCTGCGTTCGCACGCGCTAAGCAGCATGCCCATCGGCAGGCGCCACCGTACGCGCCCGCTCGCACCGCAGCGCAGATGGAGCATCTGATCGCGGTCTTTTCGCAGGCGCATCCCGGCAGCGCCGAAGACGCTGCCGCGCCTGCGCCGGTTTTCATCTGCGGCATGTTCCGCTCCGGCTCCACCTTGCTGGAGCAAGCCCTGGCCGCGCATCCGCAGGTAGCCGCCGGGGGCGAGCTGGATATCCTGCCACGCATGCTGGCTGGCCCTCTGGCGCCCTTCCCGGACTCGGTCCGTGCGCTTGGCGACGGCGATCTGGCCCGGCTGGCGGCGCGGTATCGGCAAGCGCTTGGGTACGCCCTGCCGTTGCCGCCGGGCACACGCCTTTTCACCGACAAGCGTCCCGACAACTTCCTGCTGATCGGCCTGATCATGCGCATGTTCCCCAATGCCAGGATCGTCCACAGCGTACGCAACCCGCTCGACAATGGGCTGGCGGTGTTCATGCAGCATTTGAATCCGAAGCTCTTTCCCTACGCCGGACAGCTTGAGCATATCGGCCACTACCATGCCCAGCACGCCCGCCTGATGCGCCACTGGCAAGCGCTATATCCGGAAACGATTTACCGCTTCGACTACGACGCCTACGTCGCCCGGCCCCGCGAGACATTGGCCGACCTGCTGCGCTTCCTCGAGCTGCCATGGGACGAGCGCTGCCTGTCGTCCCACCAACTGAAGAATACCGTGCAGACGGCCAGCTACTGGCAGGTACGCCGTCCGTTGTATACGGAAGCCTCTGGCCGCTGGCGCAAGTATCGGCGGCATCTCGACCCGCTGTACCAGGTGCTGGCCGGTTCCGGCATCGACCTGCCGGACTGAGCAACCGAGCCACGGTACGGCGTATCCACCACCTGCTCCATGGTCCCACTGCAACGAAGCTTTCCGGCTTCCAGGTTCATGCCCGGAAGCCGGCTGCGCATGGCGCGGGCGCCTACCTGGCGGCGGATGCCGCCTTGGCCTTGGCCAACATCTCCTCCACCGACACCGTGGTAATCGGATGGTAGCC
The DNA here is from genome assembly GCA_015655035.1 of Lysobacterales bacterium. Classification (GTDB taxonomy): domain Bacteria; phylum Pseudomonadota; class Gammaproteobacteria; order Xanthomonadales; family Xanthomonadaceae; genus JAATFS01. The sequence continues at coordinate 7,196 of JAATFS010000497.1, forward strand.
GGGGCGAGCCTTGGCGAAGGCCTGCTCGGCGAAGGCCAGGCCTTCGGGGGTTTTCACCAGCTCGGCGTAGATCGGCAGGATCAGCTTGCGTCGGCCGAC
>JAATFS010000020.1 GCA_015655035.1 Lysobacterales bacterium
GCAGCAGTGGTCGGCGGATCGTGCCCCAGCGTCCCTCGTGCAACCAGGTCGGCGCGATCGCTTGCAACGACGCGGCCAGCAGCGCGCGGGGAAAGTAAGGGGTGGCACGCTCGTAGGCATCGAGTGCGGCCAGCGGATCGGCGGCCGCGGCCAGGAACCCGCGTGCGGTGGCGGCCAGGAAGTCGCGCATCGGCTGTGGCGCCTCGGCCAGCGTGCGCTCGTGCGCGCCAAGCAGATAGCTGTGATAGGCCGGCGCGCCCAGGTCCGCGACCGGCCAGGTCACGCGCCGCGCCGGGTCGATGCGGCTGTCCATCAGCGCTTCCCAGGCCCAATAGCCCCCGAAGCTGGCATCGGCGATGCCGGCGTCCAGGTCTTCCGGGCGCAGTTCGCGGGTGCCGGCATCGACGATGACCACGGCGTCCGGATCGCCGCCATCGTGTTCGACCAGGTGACGCACCATCGCCAACCCCCGGGGGGTCGGGTTCATCGCCAGCCGGCGCCCGGCGAGCTCGCGCGGGCGGGCGATGCCGCTGTCGGCCAGGGTCTGGATCGCTTCCAGCCCGCACTGGTTGATCGCGGCGATCGCACGCAACGGCTCGCCGTCGCCGCGCCGTACCAGCAGGCGGTTGCTGGGAAATACCGCCAGATCGCAGTCGCCGCGAAGCAGGTGGGCCAGGCTGTCGCCGCGCCAGGGGTCGGGGACGAGCAAGGCGACGTCCAGGCCATGTTCCTGGTACCAGCCGCGTTCGCGCGCCAGATAGAACCCGGCCGAGTTCGGCCAGGGATGGAAGTATTCGAGCATGACGCGCAGTGGGCGCATAGACAGAACAGGGCGGTAGAAGAGACGTCCCATCCTGAACGCGGGATCTGGTCTAGACCAATAATCTCGCAACCTATGAAAACTTCCGATCGATATATCGGCCAACCCGTCGACGGCGCTGCCGGGCCGTCGGGACGCGCGGCCGCCGTGGAGACGGCGGCGGCGTCTGGAGTGAAAGGGCAGCGGGAAGCCGTAAAAGGCGCTGACCGTCATCTCGAGCAAGCAAACAACATGGGCCGGGCGCGGCTGGACCGCCGCCCGAGGGGCGAGCTCCGGCGAAGAGCCGGGCGTGCGCCGAGAGTCGCGCATTATGGGCGTCACGCCGGTCCTTCGCCATGGGCGCGTACGCGGCATGGTGTCGGCATGCGCCTACCCGGATAATCGAACGGATGAGCGAACGACAGATAGCCGCGGTAGTGGTGACCTTCAACAGTGCGAGCACCATCGACGCTTGCCTGTACCGACTGCGCGGTGCCACCGACGTGGCCGAGATCCGCGTGGTCGACAATGCCTCGCAGGACGACACGCTGGATCGGGTGCAACGCCATGCGCTGGAAGATGCCCGGGTGCGTTTTATCGCCAACCCCGACAATCCCGGCTTCGCCAGTGCCTGCAACCAGGGGGCCGCCGACTCGCACGCCTGCTGGGTGGCATTCATCAATCCCGACCTGATGGTAGAGGCCGACACCCTGGCATTGCTGCGCGGGCATGCCGAGGCATTGGGCGAAGCCGTGCTCGGGGTCGAGCAGGTCGACGAGCACGGGCAGGCGGATGCGGCGGTACGCCGCCGCGATCCGGATTTCGCCGCGATGCTGTCTTCGCCGCGACGCGGCGCGCAACTTGCGGTGGCGGCCGATCCGCAGCGGCAGGTGCAGCCGGTCGATGCGATCTCCGGTGCGCTGATGCTGATGCCACGCTCGCTGCTGCAGCGCATTGGCGGTTGGGACGCGGACTACCGCCTGCATGCCGAAGACCTGGACCTGTCGCGCCGCGCGCGCCAGGCCGGCGCGGTGGTGGCGATCGTCAACGATCTGCGGGTCGTGCATCTGCGTGGCGTATCCAGCCGCTCGCGACCGGTATTCGTGGAGTGGCACAAGCACCGCGGGCTGTGGCGGTATTTCCGCAAGTTCGAAGCGGGCGCGCGCGGCCCGCTGGTGCGCGTGGGGGTGTGGTGCGCGATCTGGGCGCATTTCCCGTTGGCGCTGCTGTCGCAACGACTGCGGCGGCGCGCGCAGGGATAGCGCATTGATTAATAAACGATACGGTAGGCTGCGCTTCCTATCCAATATCCAGGAGACCTTCCATGGCGCTGCGCAATTTTATGCTTGCCGCGAGCCTGCTCGCGTTCGTCGGTTCCGCCGGTGCGGTTGATTTGAAGGGGTTGGCGAACAAGCTGGGCAGCCAGTCGCAGTCGTCCACCGCCAGCGAAAGCGCCAGTGCCGCCAGCAGCAGCGGTGTGCTTGGCAATCTGGGCAGCGGGCTTTCGCTGCCGGCCATCGGCGGCGATACCGCCGGTAATGCCGCTGGCGTGCTGGAGTACTGCGTCAAGAACAAGTATCTGGACGGTGACGCCGCGACCACGGTCAAGGACAAGCTGCTGTCGAAGGTGGGTGTGCAGAACACGCAGCAGGCCGAGCAGGATTCGAGCTATATCAGTGGTGCGCAAGGCTTGCTGAAGGGAAGCGACGGCAAGTCGCTGAACCTGGACTCGATCTCCGGCAAGCTCAAGGACAAGGCCTGCGACTACGTGCTGGACAACGCCTCGTCGCTGATCTGATCGGCTAATGGCCGGTCCGTCCCCGCATGGGGCGGACCTTGCCATGGTCGTACCTGCCGCAGGGGTATCCTGGGCGAATTTCCCCAAGCGTTCACCCCCATGATCGTTACTTCGCTGCTCGACACCGATCTGTACAAGTTCACGATGATGCAGGCGGTGCTGCACCAGTACCCGGCGGCACAGGTGAAGTATCGATTCAAGTGCCGCACGCCGGGGGTGGACCTGGCGCGCCACTTGTCGCGCATTTCCGACGAGATCGACGCACTGTGCACGCTGCGCTTCACCCAGGACGAGTTGGACTACCTGCGGCAGATGCGTTTCATCAAGCCGGATTTCGCCGATTTCCTTGGGCTGTTCCATCTCGATCGCAAATACGTACGGCTGACGGCCTCGACCAGCGTGCCTGGCGAGATCGAACTTGAGATCGAGGGCCCCTGGCTGCACACCATCCTGTTTGAAGTGCCGTTGCTGGCGATCATCAGCGAGGTATGGTTCGAGGCCAATGGCGGCGTCGATTTGGTGGAAGGGCGGCAACGGCTGGCCAGGAAGATCGCGGTGCTGCGCGACGCGCCTGGCTACGACGAATGCCGCATCGCCGATTACGGCACCCGGCGGCGCTACTCGCGCGAATGGCACCGTGAAGTGCTGTTGGGGTTGCGCGAGGGGCTGGGCGAGCAATTCGTCGGCACCAGCAACGTGCATTTCGCCCGGGTCTACGGCATGACCCCGCTGGGCACGATGGCGCACGAATGGTTGCAGGCGTTCCAGGCATTGGGGCCTCGCCTGCGCGATTCGCAGGTGACGGCGCTGGAGTCGTGGGCGCGAGAATACCGCGGCGACCTCGGTATCGCGCTGTCGGATATCGTCGGGCTGGAGGCGTTCCTGCGCGACTTCGATCTTTACTTCTGCAAGTTGTTCGATGGCATGCGCCACGATTCGGGCGATCCGTTCGCCTGGGGCGAGCGGATCCTTGCGCATTTGCAGCAGCATCGCGTGGACCCGCGGACCAAGGTGCTGGTGTTCAGCGACGGGCTGAGCATCGACAAGGTGATGCAGCTCTACCAGCATTTTCAGGGGCGCTGCCGACTGGCGTTCGGTGTCGGCACCAGCTTGACCAACGATCTTGGGCCTGCCGCGCTACAGATCGTCATCAAGATGGTTCGTTGCAATGGCCAGCCCGTTGCCAAGCTGAGCGACTCGCCCGGCAAGAGCATGTGCGACGACCCGGGCTACCTGGCCTACTTGCGGCAAGTGTTCGGCTTGCCGCCGTTAGTGGCGTGACCAATAGTGACGTTGCGCGTCATTTTCTGACTCGCCGCAACCTCCTGGCAGCGGGGGCTGCGGTCAATCTCGCGGCCATTAAGAGTTTGTGACGTGAAACTCATTTATCTCTAGGTAATTGTTATAGTTGGCATCCAACTTGCTGTTCATGACGAGCGTGGGCCATGCCTGCCTGCGTCCCCCTTGCTCGCCTACTGTCCAGTATGAGTTCGCCAGACCCATTTCAGCTTTTTCGTGCGCGTAGCTGCTCCCGTCAATGGTCGGGGTTCCTGCTGGCCATGGCCGAGGAGTTTTCCTCGGAGTTGCCCGAGCATGAGCTGAGCACGCTCATGAGCAGGATCGGATTGAGATTCGCGCGCGAGCGCAGGTTGCCCGAGTGCGACAGCTTGTCGCAGGTGGAGATGGCGGTGAACCATGTGTGGGATGCCGAGCAGTGGGGCGAATGTAGGCTGCTCGAGCAGCCGCAGCAGGTGGATATCGTTCATGCGGGTGCGCCGATCAACGTCGCCTTGCCCGACGCCGGGTGGAGCGATGGGTTCCTGCAGGGTGTGTACCAAGGTTGGTTCCAGCAATTGGGGATGTCGGCAGGCCTGGCGGTCCACGTCGGTCAAGCGGAGTCGGTGGACCTGCGCAGGTTCGTGCTTGTGCGAGCAGTGTGATTACATCATTCAGGGGGAAACAGAGGGGTTATGTCTGACAACTCGAGCAATGGGAAAGGACGGGGAAACGAGGACGTCTCCCGGCTGTTCGCACGCCTGGGTACTTCCCACAATGCGAGCGGCTACAAAGAGTTCGCCCCGGTCGCGTTGCCTGCCGCAGCATCCCCACATCAGGTAGCGGCCGTGGCGCCTTGGGCGCCGCCGGCAGTGTCCGACGCCGTTGTGCAGAGCAATCCGCCGCGGCTCGCCGGCACGGCCGCCGCCGTGCCAGCGCCCGTCGAATCGCCGGTCGAGCCCGCCAGTCCAGGCAACGATGTGGTACAGCCCACCGCGTTGCAGCAGCTGTTCCAGCGCCTGTTGCAGGCCGATGCGCCGTTGCCGCCGCGTGGCCCGTTGACGCGGTTGTTTCCACGCTGAATCACCGTTTTACCCCTCTTTAGCCGTGGTCTCGCAGGGGCGCGGATTGTCCTTGAAGGAATGATTGATGCCCGTCGCGCCAGAGCGTCCCCGATCACTTATGTCGCGCCCACGAACCTGGGGGCTGTGGCTGCTGGGTGTGCTGCTGCTGGTGTTCGTCGTCTTGGTGCCGATGGACGTGCCACAGCAATCGCTGTTCTCCGCCGTTCTGTTCGCAGCGGGGCTGGCGCTGCTTCGCAGCGGCAACTCGCTGGCGGTGCTGGTGATGATGGGGATATCGCTGGTGGTGTCCTCGCGCTACATATGGTGGCGGTTGACCGAGACCCTGGCATTCGGCGACCCGTTCGAGTTCACGCTGGCGATAGGGCTGGTGCTGGCTGACGTCTACTACTTCGTGGCCATGACGCTGGGCTATTTCCAATCGATGTGGCCCTTGAAGCGCAAGCCGGTGCCGCTGCCGGCCGACCAGGGTGAGTGGCCGAGCGTCGATGTATTCATCCCCACCTACAACGAATCGCTGGAGGTGGTGCGTACCACCGTGCTCGCCGCCAGCGTCATCGACTGGCCTGCAGACAAGCTCAATATCTACCTGCTGGATGATGGTCGGCGCGCCGAGTTCCGCGATTTCTGCGCCGCCGTAGGTGTGCACTATGTCACCCGCAGCGACAACGCCCATGCCAAGGCTGGCAACATCAATGCTGCGCTGAAGAAATCCAGCGGCGACTACGTGGCAGTCTTCGATTGCGACCACATCCCCACCCGTTCGTTCCTGCAGGTGGCGATGGGACTGTTCCTGCGCGACGAAAAGCTTGCGGTGGTGCAGACCCCGCACTACTTCTTCTCTGCCGATCCGTTCGAGCGCAATCTCGACACCTACGGCAAGGTGCCCAACGAGGGCGAGTTGTTCTACGGCCTGCTGCAGGACGGCAACGACCAGTGGGACGCCACGTTCTTCTGCGGTTCGTGCACGGTGATCAAGCGCAAGCCGCTGGAGGAAGTGGGTGGTGTGGCGGTGGAGACCGTCACCGAGGACGCGCACACGGCGTTGAAGCTGCATCGTCGCGGCTACCACAGTGCCTACCTCGCGGTTCCGCAGGCCGCAGGCCTGGCCACCGAGAGCCTGTCCGGACATGTCGCCCAGCGCATTCGCTGGGCGCGCGGCATGGCGCAGATCATGCGGATCGACAATCCGCTGGCCGGCAAGGGCCTGCAACTGGCGCAGCGGCTCTGCTACTTCAACGCGATGCTGCATTTCTTCTACAGCCTGCCGCGCATGATCTACCTGACCGCGCCGCTTGCGTTCCTGTTCTTTGGCGCGCAGGTCATCCACGCCTCGGCGACGATGATCCTGGCTTACGCGATTCCGCACCTGTTCCAGAGCGCGCTCACCAACCTGCGAGTCCAGGGCAGGCACCGCCATCTGCTGTGGAACGAGGTCTACGAGACTGCGTTGGCCTGGTACATCCTGCGCCCGACGCTGATGGCGGTGATCAACCCGAAACTCGGCAAGTTCAATGTGACCCCGAAAGGCGGGCTGGTGGAGCGCTCTTACTTCGACCGGCAGATCGCCAAGCCGTATCTGTTCCTGCTGTTCTTGAACCTGGCCGGCGTGGTTGCCGGCATCCTGCGCCTGTTCCAGGTCGAGGACGCCGGTGCGATCAATACGATCTGGGTCAACCTCGGCTGGACGTTCTACAACATGCTGCTGCTCGGGGCGACCATCGCCACTGCCAGCGAGACGCGGCAAGTGCGTCGTTCGCACCGCGTGCCGCTGGACATTCCTGCCAACCTGTATCTGCCCGATGGCCGGGTACTGGCGTGCCGCACCCGGGATTTTTCCACCGGCGGCATGGCCGTCAGGCTTCAGGACAAGGAGCCGGTCGAGCCCGGCATGCCGCTGCACATAGGCTTGAGCCATCGTGGACTGGAACGGCTTCTGCCGGCGCTTGTACGGCATGACCGCAATGGCACGATCAGCCTCCAGTTCAGCGCGATGACGATGGAGCAGGAGCGCTGGCTGGTGGCTTCCACCTTCGCCCGTGCCGATATCTGGCTGTCGCAATGGGGACAGCGCCAGCAAAATTCGTTCTGGAAGTCGGTGCCGCAGGTGCTGGGCGCCAGCATGTATGGATTCGGTTGCCTGGGCCGCCACATCGTCGACAGCGCCCGCCAGGGATTCAGGCCGGCGCGGGCCGTGGACGAGAGGTCGGGCGGATGAGTCGCAACCCTTTTTTCAACCTATCTAAGAGAACGCAGATGCGCGTCTTTCCCGCGCTCGCCAGTTGCGTGTTCACCCTGCTGGCTGGCCTTTCCCACGCTCAGGGCCTGGCGGATCCCCCCGGCACGCTCCGCGCCGAAGACAATGCCGCTGCGGCCGTATCGCCGTTGGGCAATGTGCGTGAACGTTCGGCCACGCTGCGCGAGCTGGGCATCGACTACGAAATCACCCTGCGCGGCACCCAGGGCAATATCGGCGTGCCGTTCAGCGTGCGCACCGACGAGATCGTCAACGAGGCCACGCTGCATCTGAAGTACAGCTATTCGCCGGCACTGCTGCCGGATCTTTCGCACATCAAGGTCACCGTCAACGGCGTCACCGTGGGTACCCTGCCGATCGTGGCCGGCGCTGGCGGCAGGGCGCTGACCGCCACCCTCCAGATCGATCCGCGCGTAGTCAGCGACTACAACCATATCAACCTGCAATTGATCGGCCACTACGCACGCACCGACGAGCAGCCGGATCACAGCAGCCTGTGGGCGAACATCGACAGCGCCAGCACGCTGTCGCTGGTCACCGCGCCGGTAGCGCTGGCCAACGATCTGGCACTGCTGCCGCTGCCGTTCTTCGACGTGCACGACATCCGCCCGCTGGAACTGCCGTTCTTCTTCTCCCAGTCTCCCGATCTGGAGACCTTGCAGGCAGCGGGTATCGTCTCGTCCTGGTTCGGCACCCAGGCGGGCTATCGCGGCGCGGTTTTCCCGGTATCCACCACTGCCCTGCCGGATAGCGGCAACGCGGTGGTGTTCGCCACGCCGCAGTCGTTGCCGGACGAGTTGGCCACGGCTGGCGGCGCGATGAGCGATATCGATGGACCGACCCTGGCGGTCATGACCCATCCCGATGACCCCAACGGAAAACTGCTGTTGGTGCTGGGTCGCGACGCACGCGAGCTGCGGCAAGCGGCGATTGCGCTGGCCTTGCGCGTACCGCTCAGCGGGGCGGTGGCGCGCATCGGCGAGTTGACCGAACCGGTACCGCGCGCGCCATACGATGCGCCGCACTGGATCTCCAGCAGCCGGCCGGTCATGTTCGGCGACCTGGTTTCGCAGCCCCAGCAGCTCAATGTAAGCAGCTATTCCCCGGATCTGATCCGGGTTGGCCTGCAATTGCCACCGGACCTGTTCGTATGGGGGCGCAAGGGCATTCCGGTCAACCTGAAATATCGCTACACGGTCCCCGAGAGCGACAACAAGTCCGCGCTCAATATCAGCATCAACGAGACATTCGTCACCGCACTGCCGCTCAACGGCCGTCCTTATGCGGAGACATTGCCCGTGCGCTGGTGGAACAGCCTGGGCGCGCGTGGGGCAATGCCGGTGGAACAGCGGCTGACCCTGCCCACCGGTCCGTTCTCGGCGAACAGCCAGTTGCGCTTCCACTTCTCCTTCGACCGCCCCGCCCAGGAACACGGCAACGCCGATGTATCGGCAGCCATCGATGCGGACTCCAGCATCGACCTGAGTTCGTTCGATCACTACATGGCGATGCCGAACCTGGCCGCTTTCAGTAATGCGGGCTATCCGTTCACGCGGATGGCCGATCTGTCCGAGTCCACCGTGGTCTTGCCGAACGCGCCGAACGAACAGGATTTCAGTAACGTGCTGACCTTGCTCGGGCGCTTCGGCTCCTCCACCGGCTATCCGGCGCTGCGGGTATCGCTGGCACTGCCCGGCGACGTGGCGCGGCATGCCGACAGCGACCTGCTGGTGTTGGGCTCGACCGAATCGCAACCGTTGTACACCACGTGGCGCAAGCAGATGCCGGTGGATCAGGGCAGCGGCACGCGCCGTTTCGTGCTGTCGGACTGGCTGCTTGCGCGGTTGCCCGGCTTTCTCACCAGCGCGACGCGGCGCACCGATCTGCAGACCACCGCCGAAGTGTCGCTGCAGGCGCAACCCGACGACGTGTTGATGATGGGGTTCGAGTCGCCCCTCAAGTCGGGCCGCAGCGTGGTTGCCTTCGTGGCCGACGATGCGTCCAACATGAGTCGCATGTTCGAGGCCTGGTTCGAGCCAGGCCTGCTCAAGGCGTTCCAGGGCAGCGTGGTGCTGTTGCAGGACAAGAAGGTGACCAGCCTGGCCGGAAACCAGACCTACTACACCGGCCATCTGCCGTTGCCGACCTGGTTGCGCTGGTACTTCGCCCATCATCCGCTGTGGCTGGCGGTGACGGTACTGCTGACGTGCCTGCTGCTGGCGGCAGCTGCACGGGTACTGCTGCGGCTGCATTCGATCTATCGGCGACGCGAGGGCCGGCAGTAATGGCCGAGAACGGCGATAGGCCGGATCGGGCGCGTCGCCGCTTGCTGCAGGCCACCGTGTGCTCGACGCTGGCAGCGTCGCTGCTGCCGCCGGCGCTGCGCGCGGCGCCGGCGGGCTGCACGCCGTGGGCCAGCTGGACGTCGTTCGTGGCCAGGCACATCGACGGCAGTGGGCGAGTCATCGACTTCGCCAATGTCGATCAGCGTTCGACCTCGGAAGGGCAGTCCTACGCGTTGTTCTTTGCACTGGTGAACAACGATCCGGAGTTGTTCGAGCGCCTGTTGAGCTGGACCCGCCGCAACCTGTGCGGCGATGCTCCCGAGCAACGCTTGCCGGCATGGCTGTGGGGACACGCGGGAGACGGCCAGTGGCGCGTGCTGGACCAAAACAGTGCCAGCGACGCCGACCTGTGGATCGCCTATGCGCTGATCGAGGCCGGTCGCCTTTGGCAACGGCCCGCGTATGCGAACGCCGGCCTGCAACTGCTGCACCTGGTGCGCAAGCAGGAGGTTGCCGAGCTGCCGGGCCTGGGGCCGATGCTGTTGCCGGGCAGGCAAGGCTTCACCGGCGCCGGGCGCTGGCTGCTCAATCCCAGCTATCTGCCGCTACAGCTGTTGCGACGTTTCGCCGAGGTCGATCCGAACGGGCCATGGCCGGAAATCGCCACCAGCGCGGCGCGGTTGCTGCGTGAGAGCGCCACGGCAGGCTTTGCACCGGACTGGATCGGCTGGGACGGGAACGCCTTCGTCATCGATCCGGCCAAGGGCAAGCTTGGCAGCTACGATGCCATCCGAGTCTATCTGTGGGCCGGCATGCTCGATGCCAAGGACCCCTTGCGCGCCGGCCTGCTGGCCAAGCTTTCCGGCCCGCTGCGACGCCTGGAGGCGCAAGGCAGGTTCGCCGAGAAGATCGACAGCACCGATGGCGTCGGCACCGGGCAACCGCCCGCCGGCTTTGCCGCGGCGCTGCTGCCCTATCTGAGCGCGCTGCGCCAGCCGGCCTTGCTCCAGGCACAGCGCCAGCTCATACCCGAGGCGACGCAGCCCGCCGCCGCCCAGCTTCCCTATTACGAGCGCATGCTGGTCCTGTTCGGACAGGGCTGGCTTGAACATCGCTACCGCTTTTCCGCAGACGGGCGGCTCACGCCTGGCTGGAGATCAAACGCATGCTCCGCAAGAACCTGAAGCCGCTCTACCTCGCCGGCATGTTGCTGGCCACGCCGGCGTACGCGCAGACCAACACCACCCAGCGACTCGTCAGCCAGGGCATTTATTGGCATGAGCAAGGCCGCGACGACCTGGCCAGCGAAACCTGGAAGAAGCTGCTGAGCATCGATCCTAACCAGCCGGACGCGTTGCTAGGCCTGGGCCAGGCCGAACTGGCCCAGGGACGGCATGCCGAGGCGCGCAAACGGCTGCAACAATTGGACGCGGCCCATCCGCGATCGGCGCAGGGAAAGCGCCTGCGCCTGGCGATCAGCGGACAGGGGGGCGAGGATCCTAATCTGCGCGAGGCCCGGCGCGCAGCGGCGGCCGGGCGCTATGTCGAGGCGGTGCGTCGCTACGAGGTCGTGTTCGATGGCAAGGCGCCGCCAGCGGCGCTGGCAGTGGAGTACTACCAGTCGTTGGCCGGTACGCCGCGAGGCTGGGAGCGTGCGCGCGACGGCTTGGGCCGGCTGCGCAATGCCGACGCTGGCAATTCCGCCGCAGCGCTGGCGCTGGCGCAGTTGCTGACGTACCGGGAGCCCAGTCGGCGCGAGGGTATCGCGCAACTGGCGACGCTCAGCCAGCGGGCCGACGTCGCTGCGCAGGCACGGGCCAGTTGGCGGCAGGCGCTACTGTGGCTCGCCCCGAGCAGTGCCGACGCTGCGCTGTACCAAGCCTTCCTGGTCGGCCAGCCCAACGATGCGCAGATCACCGCAAAGCTGGCGCAGGTGCGCGAACAACGCGCCAGTACGGCGCAGGCCGATCCGAACGCAACACACCTGGGCGAGGGCTTCAAGGCCTTGAACGATGGCAATCTGGCGGTCGCCGAGCAGCGGTTCACCCAGGTGCTGCGCACACATGCGCGCGATCCCGAGGCGCTGGGTGGACTGGGTTCGGTACGGCTGCGCCAGCAGCGCTTTTCCGAGGCGCAGGAACTGTTGCAGCCGGCGGCCGCCAGCAATGCGAAATGGCGCTCGGCCTATGATTCGGCGCGCTACTGGCGGCAGTTGCAGCAGGCCGAGGCGGCGCGCACACGTGGCGACGTGAGTGCGGCGGCGCAGTTGTTGCAGCAATCGATCCGATTGTTGCCGAAGGAGCCAGGCGGCTATGCGGCACTCGGTAGCCTGCAGGCGGGCAGCGACGACCGCGCAGCCGAAGCCAGCTATCGCAAGGCGATGGAGCTGGATGCCAGCAATGTCGGCGCAATACAGGGATTGGTCGCCCTGTACAGCCGCCAGGGCCGGATGCAGGAAGCCAGCGAGTTGTTTGCACGGTTGAGCCCGGCGCAACGCGAGCAAGCCGGTGGCGAGGCGACGTTGCGCGCCAATGTGCAGCGTGCGCGGGCAAAGGCGGCCCTGGAAGGCGGCGACGCGGTCGGCGCGCAGACCGAACTGGAAGCGGCGATGGTCGCTCGTCCGGGCGATCCCTGGATCCGTCTCGATCTGGCGCGGCTGTACCAGCAGGCTGGGCGCCCGGATCAGGCGCGTAGCGTGATGGATGGATTGCTCGCCGTGCACGGCGACTTGCCCGAGGCGCTGCATGCCAACGCGTTGCTGGCGCAGGAGACCGGCGACTGGCAGGGCGCCTACGCCAGTGTGGAGCGCATTCCACCGGCGGCGCGTACCGCCGAGATGAGCTTGCTGCGCAACAACGCCTGGCTGGAATTGCAGGCACGCCAGGGCAAGCTGCTGGTGCAGCAGGGCCGTGCCGGCGAAGCGCAGCTGCTGCTGTCGCGCACCGAAGCGGCGCTGGCCGACCAACTCGACCAGCCGCAGTTGCTGGCCGCGTTGGCCGGCGCCTATGCCGATGCCGGTAACCCTTCGCGCGCGCTGACCCTGGGCCAGCGCCTGATAAGCGGTGCCGAGCCCAGCACCGAAGATCGTCTGCAATATGCCGGTGTGCTGCTGCGGGCGAAACAGGATGCGGAGCTGTCGGCGGTGCTGCGTCAGTTGCACACGCAGACGATGACGCCGGAACAGCTGCGCCGCTACCAGGCCCAGCGCAGCGGCTATACCCTGCGCCAGGTCGATGCGTTGCGGGAACTGGGCAATCTGGAAGGCGCCTACGATGCGCTCGCGCCGCTGCTGACAGCGCAACCGCGTGATGCCGGGGTACTGGGCGCGCTGGCGCGGCTGTACAGCAGTGCCGGTGACCAGCGCCAGGCGCTGACGATCTATCGCCAGATTTTGCAAATCCGTCCGAACGATCTGGACGTGCTGACCGCCGCCGCCAACAGTGCGGCGGCGCAATCGGATATGCGCGCTGCCGAAGCCTACTTGCAACGGGCGCTGGCGCTGGCGCCTGACTCGCCCGACGTGCTGGCCGCTGCCGGGCGCGTCTACCGCAGCGCTGGCAAGAATCGCAAGGCCGAGCAGTACTTCCGGGCTTCGCTGGCGGCGCAGCAGCGCCAGTCCGGGCAACTGGACAATGCGTCGGCGGGGGCTAAGTCGGCGGCCGCGAGCCATGCACCGGCGGCTGGCGCGCTCAATCCTTTCTCCGGCATGACGGGGCCGATGCCCAACGTGCCGGTTGCAGCGGCAGTGGCGGGCCCGGGCTATGCCGCGATTCCGGCGATGGCCAGCGACGGCCTGCCGCCACCGGTGAGTGCGGCGGCAACGCCGCTGCCGCAGCCACGTGCGGGGCTTTTCTCCGCCGCGCCGGTCCCCGCGTATTCCGAAGCGGCGCCGCTGCCGTCATTCCCGCAGGGCGCCCCCTTGCCAGCCCTGCCATCGGCCGGTTCCGGCAATACGGTGCTGGACGAATTGCGCCAGGTGCAGTCGGAAAACAGCGACAACCTCGCCGGTGGCGCGGTCTATCGCTCGCGTGGCGGTGAAGCCGGGATGGGGCAGATGGACGATGTCCAGATGCCGTTGCAGGCCGAGTTCTCGGTCGGCGAGGGCAAGCTCGGCGTGCAAGTCACCCCGACTCTGCTCGATGCCGGCGAAGTGCCCACGGAATACGCCACCGCCAGTCGCTTCGGTGCAGGTCCGACCGCATCGCTGAGCGATGCGCTGGCAGCCGACAGCAGTACGATCGACACGCTGGTCGGCTCCTCGGTCTACCAACTGCTGTTGACCGAGGGCGCCACCACCGCCACCCAGAACCTGCTCTACGACTACGCGGTCGAAAGTGGTCGCTACAACGAGATATACAACGACACCGACAGCAGCCTGACCAACGTCGAGCGCCGTGCTGCCGCGCTGCAGACCTTGTACGCCGAGCCGTTGTCGATTTACCTGCTCGGGGCGAATGCCTCGGCCACTCCCATCGCCACGCTCGCCAGCGCATTGCTGAACGACAGTTCGATCGCCAGCACGCTGGCCAGCGGCGACGCCAGCACGCTGCAGCAACTGGCCGCCAGCTCGGCGGCTTCCAGCCTCACGCCGACGGAATTGTCCGACACGCTGTACGGCATGGCCGCCAATGGCAATGCATCGCGTCGCCTCGGCCAGGACGACAGCGGCGTTGGTGTGGCGGTGAGCTATCGCAACGGCGGATTCCGCGCGGACGTGGGCAGCACGCCGATCGGCTTCCAGGAACAGAACGTGGTCGGCGGTGTCGGCTTTCGCGGTCGGGTCGGTGACCGGCTGAGCTATTCGGTGGATGCCTCGCGGCGCCCGGTCAACGACAGCGTGCTGTCGTTTGCCGGTACCACCGACGCCCGCAACGGTCGCGAATGGGGCGGGGTGACCAGCAGCGGGGTCACGCTATCGGGCACACTGGACAGCGGCTTGCTCGGCGGCTACGCCAACCTGGCCGTGCACAAGCTCAAGGGTAGCAACGTCGCCGACAACGAGCACAGGCAGATGGACCTGGGCTTCTATGTGCATGCGCTGGAGACCGACAACACCTCGTTGACCGCCGGCATCAATCTGACCGCGATGCAATACGACAAGAACCTCAGCGGTTTCACCTACGGTCACGGCGGTTACTTCAGCCCGCAAAGCTACATGGATCTGGGTTTCCCGGTGCACTGGAGCGGTCGCTCGGCCGACCACAGGGTGGCCTGGAAAGTGGATGCGAGCGTGGGTGTGCAACATTTTCGTACCGACGCCGCCGCGTATTTCCCGACCGATGCCACGTTGCAACAGGCCGCCTATGACGCCGCGTCGCTGGCGGCGCTGCTGGGCCTGACCGATAGCTATACCGAGCCGGTATATGCCGGCCTGAGCAAGACCGGCGTGTCTTACAACCTGGCCGGCGCGGTCGAATGGCAGGTCGCGCCGCAGTTGTTCCTCGGCGGCCGGCTGACGTTCAACAACGCGCGCGATTACAAGCAGTTCAATACCAATCTGTATCTGCGCTTCGTGCTGGATCGGCTGGGGGCGGCACTAGGGCGTGCGCCAGAGGTACTGGCGTCGCCGTACGCGAACGAGTATTGACCCGGGCAATGGCCGTAGCGGCGTCGCTGCGCCGAAACGGCGGTTGCGACCTACCCGGGACGATGACGCGCGCCAGGCGATAATCGAGGCGACACCCATTCGCTGAGGAATACGCCATGATTCGAGAGATCATCCGCATGGGCGACCCGCGACTGCTGCGGGTCGCGGCCGCCATCGACGACTTCGGTAGCGCGGAGCTGCGTGCGCTGGTGGCCGACATGTTCGAGACCATGGATGCCGCAGGCGGGGTTGGGCTGGCGGCGCCGCAGATCGCGGTGGATCGGCAACTGA
The DNA here is from genome assembly GCA_015655035.1 of Lysobacterales bacterium. Lineage (GTDB taxonomy): Bacteria > Pseudomonadota > Gammaproteobacteria > Xanthomonadales > Xanthomonadaceae > JAATFS01. Next base: position 15,375 of record JAATFS010000020.1, read on the forward strand.
TGGTGTTCGGCTTCGAGCACAGCGTGCGCTATCCGGATGCGCCGCCGGTGCCGCGCACGGCGCTGGCCAACGTCCAGATCCAACCGCTGTCGGACCAGATAGAAGAGGGGTGGGAGGGTTGCCTGTCGATTCCCGGCCTGCGCGCGGTGATTCCCCGCTGGCGCCATATCCGCTACACCGGCCGGGCCGCCGATGGCACTGCCGTCGAGCGCGAGGCCGAGGGCTTCCATGCGCGGGTGGTACAACACGAATACGACCACTTGATCGGCCGGCTGTATCCATCGCGTATCCGCGACTTCGGCAGGTTCGGCTTCGAGGACGTGCTGGACTACGCGTTGTAGCCGCAACGTCGGCCGCGCCCGCGCTGATCGCGGGCGCGGCACGTGGTCACTTCAGCGACTTGAAGCGCAGGCGCTTGGGCTGTGCGCCTTCGGCACCCATGCGGCGCTTCTTGTCTTCTTCGTACTCGCGGTAGTTGCCCTGGAAGAACTCCACGTGCGAGTCGCCTTCGAAGGCGATGATGTGCGTGGCGATGCGGTCCAGGAACCAGCGGTCATGGCTGATGACGAAGGTGTTGCCCGGGAACTCCAGCAACGCATCTTCCAGCGCGCGCAGGGTCTCGATGTCCAGGTCGTTGGACGGTTCGTCGAGCAGCAGCACGTTGCCCCCCTGGAGCAGGGTCTTGGCCATGTGCAGGCGGCCACGCTCACCACCGGACAGCGAGCCCACCATCTTCTGCTGGTCCTGGCCCTTGAAATTGAAGCGGCCGATATAGGCGCGCGACTGGATCTCGATGCCGTTGATGTTGAGGATGTCCAGGCCACCAGCGATTTCCTGGAAGACGTTGTGGTTGCCTTCCAGCGCGTCGCGGCTCTGGTCCACGTACGAAAGCTTCACGGTCGGTCCGACCACGATCTCGCCGGTGTCGGGCTTTTCCTGGCCGGTGATCATCTTGAACAA
>JAATFS010000040.1 GCA_015655035.1 Lysobacterales bacterium
TACTCGCGCCGGGCGATATCGGCGAACCGGCGCACCGTGTCCGCATCGCCGATCGCGGCCAGTCCGGTCGCTTCCGGCCACACCGAAAAGCCACCGGCCGCCACGCTGGCCCCGGCGGTGAACTGGAAATGGTTGCGCGGATCGCTGGCGATGGTCAGCGGGATGCCCAACCGATCCTGCTCGGCGATCGTCTGCAATGCGTTGTGTTGCTCGGCCAACGCCGCCGGGTCCAGCTTCAGCCGGGTGATCAGGCTGCTGATATGACGCCCCACCACCAGCTCGCGTACCTTGTCCAGATCGTAGCCGCTGGCCTCGCGCCCACCACTTCCGCCGAGATTGCCGCCATGCATGGGCAAGGTGCCGAACATCATCACCCCGGCTTTCTCCTGCACGGTCATGCGCGCGACCAGATCGTCGGCACGCTGCTCCGGTGACAGGCGCCAGTCCTCGTAGCGATCGAGCTTGCCGTTGCGATCCAGATCGCGGAAGCGCAGCCCATCGACTTCGATGATGGGCACCACGCGCGTGTCTATTTGCGGCTGCACTGCCGCCGACGTGCTACTGGCGGCCATCGCCATCACGCTGGCCCACGGCGCGTGTCGGCGAAACCATGAGCCCAATGTCTGTCTCACGCATGTCCTCGTCCTGTTACCGGCGCCGTCGTCAGGTGCGCAGACGCCGCCCGTGATTGACCCGAGCAGATGACTTGCCATCGCGATTCATCGCCGCCCGAACCCGCACACGATGATGCCATCAACTCCGTCTGCACCGTGCAGATGCCGCGCCGTTCCACGGCCGGATCACGCCAGCGGCGCTCACGGCGCTTTCATTCGCACGTCCGCCCATAACGTGGGGAAGTTTGGTTATTCCCGAAGGGAATTTTCCTGGCCGGATATGACCGCTCATTGTCGGGGTTCCGGCTCGGTTGCACGGCAGGCCTTGCATACCCTCCCAATCCTACCTTCCCGGCGGTTCGCCGCCGTCTTTATCCAAGGATGCCGGGGCGCCGATGTCGGACCAGAAAATTTCCAAGCCGATCCTTTTCCTGTTGGAGCATGAATTCGAAGATCCCAACCTCCCCGGGCAACGCTTCTTCTGTCCGCACTGCCTTCCGCTCGAAGGCGCGCTGGCCAGTGTGCCGGGCCTGCGCGAGCGGCTGGACGTACGCCATGTCGGCTTCGCACGGCCACGCCAGCAGGTCATCGATGTAGTCAGTGAGCAGGACCAGTCGCTGCCCAAGCTGGTGCTGCCGGCCGGGGTCCACAGCGAACACGCCAGCGGCGAGCACGCAGCCGGCCAATACGTATCCGGCACCCGCCCCATCCTGGCCACGCTGGGCGAGCTCTACGGGATTCCCCAGCCTCATCCGTGACAACACGCAGTGAAGCACCCGGCGCCCAGCGCCGGATCCAGCGGATACACGGCACCACGTTCCATCCAAGAGTAGCGGGCCCATGGCTTACCTCATCAGCATTCTGGACAAGAGCTACATCCCTGAAGGCGGCAACGCCGCGCAGGCGCTGCGCGACAGCGTCGCGCTGGCGCAGCGGGCCGAACAGCTCGGCTATCATCGCTACTGGTTCGCCGAGCACCATGCCGCGCCGCAACTCGCCAGCCCGGCCCCGGAAGTGCTGGCCGCGTTCGTGCTGGCGCAGACCCAGCGCATCCGTGTCGGCACCGGCGGGGTAATGCTGCGCCACTACGCACCGTACAAGGTCGCCGAGGTGTTCAACCTGCTCGCCAACCTGGCGCCGGACCGGGTCGACCTGGGCGTCGGCAAGGCTCCCGGCGGGTTGCTGGCCTCCACCCGCGCACTGGCCTATGGCCGCGCCGAAGGCACGCTGGACTTCACCGAACAACTGACCGACCTCGAAGGCTTCCTGTCCGACACGCTGCCGGCCGCGCATCGTCATGCCGATGCGGTGGCCACCCCGCGTCCCGAACGCGGCCCACAACGCTTCCTGCTCGGCGCCAGCCCCGAAAGCGCCGAGCTGGCCGCGCGCCTGGGCTGGCGTTTCGTCTACGCAGGCCATTTCGATGGCGACCACGCGCATATCGAACGCGCCTTCGACGCCTACCGCCGCGCCAGCACGCTCTCGCCGCTGCTGGCGGTGGTGGCCTTCGCCGCCAATACCGCCGAGGCCGCTACCCGCCACGTCAGCGCGCTGCGCGTCTACAAACTGCATCTGGGCCCGGGGCAAACCGTCAACCTGGGCAGCCCGGAGCAGGCCGCCGAATACGCACGCCAGGCCGGCGTGGCGGAGTACCGGCTGGAAGAAACCCGACCCAGCGTGCTGTCCGGCGACGCCGACTACGTGCGCGGCCAGCTCGACCTGCTGCACCGCCGCTTCGGCGTAGAGGAATTCGTGCTCGACGCACCGGTCGCCGACGTCCAGGCGCGGCTGACCTCGCTGCAGTTGCTGGCGCCCACCGCGCCGCCGGCACGCGTCGCGCATGCAGCACTGGCCGGCAGCCGCGACCGCGCCGCCGCCCACCCACGGGACAGCGCGCCGGCCGTGCCCTGAGCACGGCCCGCGCCGCTTCCCCCACCCACTCCGCGACCGACAACACGCCAAACGCTCCGAGGATTGCCGCCATGAGCACCACGCCACACCCCATTCCCTTCGGCATCATGCTGCACGGTCCCGGCGGCCACATGAATGCCTGGAAGCACCCATCCAACCCGGCCGACGCCAGCGTCAACCTGGCGTTCTACGTCGACGTCGCCCGCAAGGCCGAGGCCAACGGCATCGCCTTCGCCTTCGTCGCCGACGGCTTGTACATCAACGAAAAATCGATACCGCATTTCCTCAACCGCTTCGAACCGCTGACGATCCTGTCGGCACTGGCCACCGCCACCTCGAAGATCGGCCTGGCCGGCACCCTGTCCACCTCCTACAGCGACCCATTCACGGTCGCGCGCCAGTTCGCGTCGCTGGACCTCATCAGCGGCGGCCGCGCCGGCTGGAACGTGGTGACCTCGCCGCTGGAAGGTTCCGGCCGCAATTACGGGCGCGCCCACCCCGACCACGCGCTGCGCTACCAGATCGCCGACGAATACCTGGAAGTCACCCAGGGCCTTTGGGACTCGTGGGACGACGACGCCTTCCCGCGCGACCGCGCTAGCGGCGAATTCTTCGACAGCGGCAAGTTCCGCCGGCTCGACCACAAGGGCCGCTTCTTCCAGGTCGAAGGCCCGCTCAACATCCAGCGCTCGCCGCAAGGGCAGCCGGTGATCTTCCAGGCCGGCGCCTCCGACGACGGCATTGGTCTTGCCGGCAAATACGCCGATGCGGTGTTCACCCACGCACCGTCGCTGGAAGAGACCCGCGCATTCACCCAACGTGTCAAGAACGCGGCCATCGCGCACGGCCGCAGCGCCGGCGACGTGAAGATATTCCCCGGCATCGGCCCGATCGTCGCTGCCACCATCGAGGAGGCCGAAGCCAAGTACCAGCAGATCGCCGCGCTGGCCGATATCGACGAGGCGCTGGCCTACCTGGGTCGTTTCTTCGACCACCACGATTTCAGCCAGTACCCGCTGGATGCGCCGTTCCCGGAGCTCGGCGACATCGGTTCGAACAGCTTCAAATCCACCACCGACAAGATCAAGCGCGATGCCCGCGAACGCGGCCTCACGCTGCGCCAGGTGGCACAGGAATCGGTCAGCCCGCGCCCGCAATTCCTCGGCACCGGCGAGCAGGTCGCCGAGGAACTGATCCGCTGGTTCGCTGCCGGCGCCAGCGATGGCTTCATCCTCGGCTTCCCGGTGCAGACGCAGGGCCTGGACGACTTCATCGCGCACGTGCTGCCGGTGCTGGAGGCGCGCGGCTACTACCAGCGCGAACTGACCGGCAATACCCTGCGCGACCACCTCGGTCTGCCGCGCAAGCCCAGCCGCTACGCCGCCGTGCCCGCCGCGCCGCGCAAGGCCGGCTGATGGAGCGAACGCGATGAGTGCATTGCCACAGACCGCCGCCCCCGTGGGCGGAGTATTCCCCCAGATCGCCGCGTTCGCCGACGAACAGGCGATCGCGCTACGCCACGATTTCCACCGCCA
>JAATFS010000372.1 GCA_015655035.1 Lysobacterales bacterium
CATCTGGAGCTGCGGCTGGAGTTGGTGCCGCTGTCGGTGGAGTCGCGGATTCCGGAACTGCAAATGGGACGCATCGATGTGCTGGTGGCCAATCTGGCCTACAGCAAGCGCCGTGCCGAGCAGATCGCCTTCAGCGATGCCTATTACGTGGCGCGCGAGGTGCTGGTGGTGCATGCCGCCGATGCAAAGCGGCCATTGGCCGAGTTCCGCGGCAAGCGCATCAGTGCGACCAAGGGCTCAACCTCGGCGCAGTCGATCCACATCAACGGTGGCGTCGCGGTGACCTACCAGGACACCGGCGGGGCTTATCTTTCGCTGCAGCAGCACAAGGTGCACGGCCTGGTCACCAATGGCATGACCGCGCGCAAGCTGATTGCCCAGGTGGCGGAGGACGGCGTGCAATTGGCGATGCTTGCCGAACCGATGGCGCTGGAGCCGGTGGCGGTCGGGATGGGCCGCAGCGAGACCGCCCTGACCGCGCGCGTCAACCTGGCGCTACGCGAGCTCGACCGCGACGGTGCGATCGATGCGATCTGGAATCGCTGGCTCGGGCCCGGAACGCTGTACGACCTGCGCCGCGAGGAACGCGTCACTCCGATCAGCCAGCTGGATTTCGTGCCGCTGCCGTGACCGCGCCGTGCGACCCCAAGTCAGGTCTCGGCGACAGGTTGCCCGGGGCCGGCCAGGGCCTGCCGTAGCAGGAACCGCTGGATCTTGCCGCTGGGAGTCTTGGGCAGGTCGGCTACGAAATGTACTTCGCGTGGATACGCATGTGCCGACAGCGACTGCTTCACGTGCTGCGCCAACGCGTGCCCCAATGCATCGGTTCCGGCAACGCCCGCACGCAACACCACATAGGCCACCACGATTTCGGTGCGCTGCGCATCCGGCTTGCCGACCACCGCCGCCTCGATCACGTCCGGATGCTCGATCAAGCTGCTTTCGACGTCGAACGGGCCAATGCGATAGCCGGACGAGGTGATCACATCGTCGCTGCGGCCGACGAAGCTGATGCTGCCGTCGGCGTTCGATTCGACGGTATCTCCGGTCAGGTAGTAGCCGTCGCGGAACGGCTGCTTGTCTTGCTGCCAGTAGCCCCGGAAAAACAACGCCGGCGAGCCTGCCACCTCGATGGCAAGCTCACCCGGCGTGCCCGGCGGCAGCCGCTGCCCGTCCTTGTCCAGCACGGCGACGGTATAGCCGGGCAGGGCGAATCCCGCACTGCCGGCCTGTACCGGATGATGCAGGGCATGGTGGTTGCACACGGTCATGCCGGTTTCGGTCTGGCCGTAATGATCGTGGATCGTCACCTGCAGCGTGCGCGCGAACCAGCGGATCACTTCCGGGTTGAGCGGCTCGCCGGCACTGCTGACGACACGCAAGCGACGATTGATCGTGTCGGCATGGCGTTCGCCGCCAGCCATCAACAGCCGGAACGCGGTCGGCGATCCCATCAGGTTGGTGACGCCTAGATCGGCGAGGGAGCGATAGCAGCTTTCCACCGTGAACGCGCCTTCGTGGAAGGTGGTCGAATGGCCGAGCAGCAGCGGACCGGTGATGCCGTAGTACAAACCATAGGCCCAGCCTGGATCGGCGATGTTCCAGAGCACGTCGTCAGCGCGCAGATCCACCGCGTAGCGCATATAGGTGGCAAACGCGGTGAGCGCGTGCAGCGGCACCAGCAGGCCCTTCGGCAAGCCGGAAGTGCCCGAGGTGAACATCATCAGGAACGGATCGTCGGCGCTGCGTGGCACCGGGGCAAACGTCCCGGGCAAGCCATCGAGCGAGCGCCAGAAATCGGTATCGGCTGCGGAGCGCGCATCGAGCGTGATCAGTGCCGGCAACGCCTCTACCTGGTCCAGCTTTGGACGCTGGTCGTGATGGGCGACCAACAACACCGCTTCGCTTGCATGCAGCCGGTGCTTCAACGATTTCGGACCGAACGCGGTGAACAGCGGCAGGTACACCGCGCCGGCACGCCAGCTGCCCAGTACCACGATCAGCAGTTCCAGCCGTCGCGGCAGCAGCCC
>JAATFS010000224.1 GCA_015655035.1 Lysobacterales bacterium
AGCGCGGGCAGCTTTTCCAGGCTGTAGAAATCATTCCACTCCGCTTCGCTGGCTGGGTTGGCAAAGCTGCATTCGACGGTATAGATCATGGATCACTCGCTACCGGACTTCTTGTGCATCCGGCCCTATTTGTTGATGTTCCATCATGGTATGTCCCGGATATCGAGGTATAAAACGATTTTTCGGTATGCTTCAGTGATAAAAAATCAAGCTATACCGATCACCAGCTCCAACACCAGGAACGCTTATGCGAAGGAAGATCCCCAGCAGCACGGCGCTGACGGCATTCGAGGCGGCTGCGCGGCACGTCAGCTTCGCGCGTGCGGCAGAGGAACTGTCTTTGACTGAAGGCGCCATCAGTCGCCAGATTGGGCGGCTCGAAGCCTTCCTCGGGGTCACGCTGTTCGAGCGGGTCGGCAATCGGGTCCGACTCCTGCCCAACGGGGAACGCTACGCGGCCCAAGTACGCGAATCGCTTGACCGCCTTGATCGGGACAGTCAGTACTTGATGGGGCAGCCAAACGATGGCGCAAGCCTGGACATCGCCACCATCCCGACCTTCGCGATGCGATGGCTCATTCCTCGCTTGACACGATTCCAGCAAAAGCATCCGAACATCACTGTGCATTTGGCCGAGCGCATGGACCCCTTTGTCCTGGCCGGGAGCGGATTTGATGCTGCCATCCATTTCGAGCACCCAGCATGGGCGGGCATGCGGACATACTCCCTGTTGCACGAAGTGCTGGTTCCGGTTTGCCATCCTGGACTTCTGACAGGACGCAAACGAACAAGCGCCCTGGACGAATTACCGCGCCTGCACCGACGACAGAACCCTGAAGCTTGGCAACACTACGCTCAGGAGACGGGAACCCCACTGACCAATCCTGCCATTGGTGCGCGCTATGACCTTCATGGAATGCTGATAGAGGCCGCATTGGCCGGCCTCGGTGTTGCGCTAGTACCGCGCCTCTACGTTGAAACCGAACTTGCGCTAGGAAATCTGGTGGCCCCGTGGCCAGAGGGGAAAACCATTTCCAAAACCTTCTGCCTCATCCTCCCCGAGCCCATCGGATTGAGCAGAGAGCCAATACAGGCGTTTGCTCAATGGCTGCTCGACGAAGCGAAGAAGGGAACAACGGTTAAATCGTAGGAAATATCCTTTCCCTATAGCTATCAGATAGATCGGCCACGTTGCCGCCCAATCTCCCAAGACGCACCGCCGCCGCGCACCGCCGCGCCTGGAGGCAGTGGCTACGGCATGCCCAGGAGAGTGCGATCCCGGCCCTGATGCACTTCGCCAAGTGCCTGAAGCCATACTGGCGCGGCATCCTCAGCCGGGTGCGCTGGCCCATGCACACCGGCTTGCTAGAAGGCATCAACAACAAGATCAAGGTCATCAAGCGCATAGCCTGTGGCTACCGCGATGATGCCTACTTCTTCCTCAAGATCCGTGCTGCCTTCCCCGGAGTTGGGTGATGAACCAAAAAAAAGCCCCGGCCTAGGCCGGGGCGGATAGTACGGAGTTGGCGGCCGGATCAGCGATCCGGGCGGTGTGAAGCCTCGCCATCGTTCTGCAAGTGGAGGTACTCGGCCGTTTGCTCGTCGAGCTTGTCGCCCAGCATGCGGCGCACCGCCACGAACAGCAGCGGAATGAAGATCACGCCGAGCACGGTGGCGAACACCATGCCGCCGATCACGCCGGTGCCGATCGAGTGACGGGAGTTGGCGCCGGCACCGGTGGAGATCGCCAGCGGCAGCACGCCCAGGATGAACGCGAACGAGGTCATCAGGATCGGACGGAAGCGCAGGTGCGCCGCCTCGATCGCCGCCTCGCGCAAGGTCTTGCCCGCCTCACGCTGCTCGACCGCGAATTCCACGATCAGGATCGCGTTCTTCGCCGCCAGGCCGATGACGGTGATCATGCCGATCTTGAAGTAGATGTCGTTGGGCAGGCCGCGCAGCAGCGAGAACACGATGGTGCCAAGTACACCGATCGGCACGATCAGCAGTACCGCCACCGGGATGGACCAGCTCTCGTACAGCGCCGCCAGGCACAAGAACACCACCACCACCGACAACGCCAGCAGCAGCGTCGCTGCGTTACCGGCGATGATTTCCTGGTAGGACATGCCCGACCAGTCGAAGCCGAAGCCGGCCGGCAAGTCGGCGTTGGCGATTTCTTCCATCGCCGCCATCGCCTGGCCGGAGCTCTTGCCGGGGATGGGATTGCCGACCAGTTCCACTGCCGAGTAACCGTTGTAACGGTTCAGTGCCGGTGGTGCATAGGTCCACTCGGCCTTGACCACGTTGCTGATCGGGATCATCGCCGCCTGGCCATCGGGGCCGGTGGAGGTGGCGCTGGGCACATAGTAACTGCGCAGCGACTCGGGGCCGGTACGGAACGGTGCATCTGCACGCACGTATACGCGCTTCACGCGACCTTCGTAGAAGAAATCGTTGACGTAGGTCGGTGACAGCATCAGCTGGATGGCGCTGTAGACGTTGCTGGCCGACAGTCCCATGCTCTCTGCCGCGATACGGTCGACCTTCAACTGCAGCTGCGGCGAGTTCTCGATCGTGTTCGGGCGCACCGCCGTCATCACGTCGGTACGCTCGGCGGCCTTGCCCAGCACGATGTTGCGGGCCTTCAGCAACTCTTCCTGGTTCTGCCCGGCACGCGCCTGCAACCACATGTCAAAGCCGCCGAACTGGCCTAGGCCCTGCACCGTCGGCAGGTTGGCCACGAAGATCTGCGCGCCCTTGATCGACTGGAACTCCCCATTGAGCTTGGCGATCAACTGCTCGGCAGTGACGTCGCGCTCTTCCCAGGGCTTGAGCCGGATGAAGCCCATGCCGACGTTCTCGCCCGAGCCCAGGAAGCTGAAGCCGGTGACCTGCAACAGGCCCTCGACCGCGGGTTCCTTGGACAGCACCTGTCGCATCTGCGCGAAGGTTTCGTTGGTGCGCGGCTTGGTGGCACCGGACGGCAACTGCACGATTGCCAGCGCAAAGCCCTGGTCTTCGTCGGGCAGGAAGCTGCTCGGCAGACGGGTAAACAGGAAGCCGCACAGCACCACCAGCACTACGAACAGCAGCATCCAGCGCGGCGTGTGCTTGAGCGTGCTGCCGACCACGCCGACATAGCGGTGGGCCAGCTTGTCGTAGTACTTGTCGAAGGTGCGGTACACCCAGTTCTTGTGATTGCTGTGGCTGGACTTCAGGAATGCGGCGCACAGCGCCGGAGTGAAGCTCAGCGCCAGGAACGCGGAGAACGCCATCGACATGGCGATGGTGAGTGCGAACTGCTTGTAGATCGCGCCGGCGGCGCCGGGCTGGAACGAGGAGGGGATGAATACCGCTGCCAGCACCACGGTGATGGCCACCACCGCGCCGGTGATCTGGGTCATCGCCTTCTGCGTTGCGGCCTTGGGTTCAAGGTGCTCCTCGCTCATGATGCGCTCGACATTCTCGATCACCACGATCGCGTAGTCGACCACGATGCCGATCGCCAGCACCATCGCAAACAGCGTCAGCTGGTTAATGGTAAAGCCGATCAGGAACATGCCCAGGAAGGTGCCCAGCAGGGCGACCGGGATCACCAGGGTGGGGATGATGGTGGCGCGGAAGTTCTGCAGGAACAGCAGCATCACCAGGAACACCAGCACGATCGCTTCCACCAGGGTGTGCACGACCTCCTCGATGGAGATCTTGACGAAGGTGGTGCTTTCGTACGGGTTGAACCAGGTCACGCCCTGCGGGAAGGTCTTCTGCAACTCGTCCATCTTGGCCGCGACGGCATCGGCCACGTTAAGGGCGTTGGCGCCCGGCAGCAGCTGGATACCGAAGGCCGCGGTGGGCTTGCCGTTGTACTGGGTGTCGTAACCGTAGTTGGCCGGCCCGAACTGGACCCGCGCCACGTCCTTCAGGCGCACGCTGGCACCGCTGCTCTGGGTGCGCAGCAAGATGTTTTCGAACTCTTCCGGCGAAGTGAAGCGACCTTCGGCCGATACAGTGGCGGTATAGCCCTGTTCGGCGGGGGTCGGATCGCCGCCTACCGCGCCTGCGGCGAACTGCACGTTCTGGGCCCCGATCGCGCTGTACACGTCCTGCGCGGACATGTTGTAGCCCTGAAGCTTTTCCGGGTTGAGCCAGATGTTCATCGAGTATTCGGAGCCGAACTGCTGGGTGCTGCCGACGCCGGAAATACGGGAGATCTGCTCGATGACGCGGGAGGCCGCGATGTCGTTGAGGCGGTCGCGGTCGATGGAGGGGTTATCCGAAACCAGTGCCACCACCTCCAGGAAGCCGGCGTTGGCCTTGGCCACCACCACGCCTTGCGAGGTCACTTCCGAAGGCAGGCGCGGGCTGGCCAGCGACACCTTGTTTTGGACCTGCACCTGGGCGATGTCCGGATTGGTGCCGGTTTCAAAGGTCAGGGTGATCGTGGCCCGGCCGTTGGAGGACGAGGACGAGCTGAAGTACAGCAGATGGTCGATGCCGGTCAGCTGCTGCTCGATCACCTGGGTGACGGTCTTCTCGAGCGTATCGGCGCTGGCGCCGGGATAGTTGGCGGTGACGGTGACCTGAGCCGGGGCGATCGTCGGGTACGACTCGATGCCCAGGTTGAGGATCGCGATCACACCGCCCAGCGAGATCAGGATCGCCACCACCCATGCAAAGACCGGGTGACTGATGAAAAATTTTGGCATGACGGGATTCCGTTACTTCTGCGCGGACGGAGCGGCAGCGGCTGCCGGCGGTTGGCCGGCGGGCGTGCCCTGGACCTTGGGCTGGTAGGGAACGGCCTTGACGGGCTGTCCTTCCTTTGCCTTCTGCAAGCCTTCGACGATGACCTTGTCGCCGGCTTCCAGGCCGGCGCTGATCACCCAGCTATCCTTCTGCTGGCCATCGGTGGTCAGGTTGCGCCGGACCACCTTGCCATCGTTGCCGACCACTAGCGCATATGGTCCGATGGAATCGCGCTGCAGCGCGATCTGCGGCAGCAGGTAGGCGTTGTTGCGCTGACCCAGGTTGGCCTGGAAGCTGACGAATGCGCCGGGCAGCAGGCTCTGCTCTGGGTTGGGCAGTACCGCACGCAGGCTGACCGTACCGGTGCTCGCATCGACGGTGACCGAGGAGAAGTCCAGGGTGCCGTTGTGCGGATACTTGCTGCCGTCGCCCAGGGACAGGGCAATAGTCGACTCGCCCTTGTCATTGAGCTGCAAGGCGCCGCGCGACTGCAAGCCCTGAAGCTGGGCCAGCTCGGTGCTGTTCATCGAGAAATTGACGTAAAGCGGATCGATCTGGTCCACCGTGGTCAGCAAGGTGACGTCGGAGGAGCCGACCAGCGCACCTTCGGTGACCTGCTGATTGCCGGCGCGGCCGCTGATAGGCGAGGTGACGGTGGCAAAGCCCAGGTTGATGCGGGCGGTCTGCACCGCGGCGCGTGCCTGCTGCACACCGGCAGCGGAGGTCCGTTCGGTGGCCTCGGCGCTATCCAGGTCCGAACGCGACACATACTGTTGCGGGGCCAGGCTGCGCGCGCGGTTGGCGGCGACCTTGGCGTTGGCGTAAGTCGCTTCGGCAGCGGCGAGCTCGCCCTGGGCCGAAGACAATGCGGCCTGCAATGGGGCCGGATCGATCTGGAAGAGCGGCTGGCCTTCCTTGACGTCAGTGCCTTCGGTGTACAGGCGCTTCTGCAGAACGCCGGGCACGCGAGCGCGAACATCCGCCGAGCGGAAGGCAGACAACCGGCCGACCAGGTCTTGCTGCAGCGGCAACGTCTGCGGCTTCATCTCCACCACGCTGACTTCAGGCGGCGGCGGGGTTTGCTGTTCCGGCTTACTGCAGGCGGCCAGGGCGACCGTGATGGCGCAGGCCAGGCCGAGGGTGCGGAGCGGGGCGATCATCGGGAAAAACTCCGTTCAGGTTTTGAATTTGGGGAAATGCTTGCGGGTGCGAACGCGCGCAAAAAATGGTCCACCGAGAACTCGGCCCACTCACGCTGGGCTTCTGCGCTGGAGCGGTGGGGGGTATGGAATCGCTGGCGCTCGAAATCCAGTCCCACGATCATGCCGAGCAGCAGCTCGGCCATGAAGTGCGGATCGTCATGTTTCAATTGGCCATGCTTGATCGCCTGCTGGAGGTGCTGCGCCAGGCGCTCCTGCAGCTGGGCGATGCCATCGCGGTACATCTGGCGCGCCTGTTCGGTAAATTGTTGCGACCTGGCATCGATCAATCGACAGATTCGTACCACATCATGCCTGTTCAACTGGTCAAGATGCCGCCGGGCGAACATCAGCAGGCTGTGCCGCAGGTCGTCACTGGGGGCGTCCAAGTGACTGGACGCGAGTTCGATATGAGCGTGCATCACTTGCCGCAACAGGTTTTCCTTGCAGCCGTAGCGGCTATACAAGGTCTGCTTGGAGCAGCCTGCGCGCGCGGCAACCGCGTCCATGCTCAGGCGCGTGCCCTGCTCGGCGAGCAATGTGTTCACCGCCTCGTGCACGCGGCGGTCACGCTGGTCGCGGGTCGTCTGACGGGCAGGAGAAGGGGGCATGGGGTGGACTATACCGTCCAGTTCAGTTTTTAAGTAGCCTTGACTGTTGATTTGCGCTATGCCCCGCCTGTACTCCTGCGGCTTTGCTGGCGCAGTGGCGTCTTGCTGGGGAACGCCGGTGCGTGCGGCCACAGATCCTGCGGCCCGACTGATAGCGATCAGCTATGGAACGCTGTGGCCGGTTGCCGCTTTGCAGCACGGCGGGTTAATGGCGCCCCGGTACAATTCATTTTTCCTAACGAGCATCTCGCAGCTTCGTCATGAAATCGAAAAAAGCCGCTCCGGTATCGACCAAGACTGCTTCCCGGGCAGTCGCAAAACGTGTATTCCCGCCTGCTGGCATCGAGTCGGAAGGGATCGGCCTGGAGCCGATATTCGTGGCCTTGCGCAAGCACTATCCCGCCGCGCGGCAGGCGCAGGCGCAGGCGTTCGCGGCCGATTTCTATCGGCGCATGGAAAAAGACGAGTACCGCCACCACTCGGCCGAGGAGTGGGCGGCGCTGGCCGCCGACATGCTGGAGTTCGCACGCACGCGCAGGCCGGGCACGGCGAACGTGCGGGTGTTCAACCCGAGCCTGAAGGCCAATGGCTGGGACACGCCGCATACGGCATTGCAGATCGTCAACGACGACATGCCGTTCCTGGTCGATTCGGTCAGCATGACCCTGGCCGAGCTGGGCATCGGTGTGCATGTGCTGGGGCACCCGGTGCTGCGCCTGCGCCGGGAAAAAGGCGGCAAGCTCGCGGCCGTGGGCGAGGGCAAGCCCGAATCGGTGATGATGCTGGAGATCGATCGCCAGCCGGCCGAGGAGATGGCCCGGGTCGAGGCCGCGGTGCGCAAGGTGTTGGCCGAAGTGCGGTCCATCGTCAACGACTGGAGCGCGATGCGCGAGCGGATGGTGGTGCTGGCCGACGATCTGTCGATGCGCAAGCTGCCGGTGGACGATGCCAGCCGCCACGAGGCGCAGGAGTTCCTGCGCTGGGCCGCAGCGGACCATTTCGCCTTTTTCGGCTATCGCGAGTACCGGGTGGAAAAGCGTGCAGGCGAGGACGTGCTGGCGCCGGTGGAGGAAAGCGGGCTGGGCTTGATGCGCGGCCGCGACACCTCTGCGGCGCGGCCGGTCAAGACCCTGGCCGCGCATGGACTCAACAGCGCGGGCGGCAAGAAGGACGCGCTGATCCTGACCAAGACCAATGCGCGCGCACGCGTGCACCGGGTCGGCTACATGGATTACATCGGCGTGCTGGAGTTCGATGCCAGGGGCCGGATCATCGCCGAGCAGCGCTTCCTGGGGCTGTTCACCTCCAGCGCCTACAACCGCCGCCCCTGGGAAATTCCGCTGGTGCGCCAGCGCTATGAGTATGTGATGAGCAAGTCGGGGCTGACCCCGAGCAGCCACAGCGGCAAGACCCTGCGGCACATCCTGGAGGCGCTGCCGCGCGAGGAGTTGTTCCAGTCCAACGAGGAAGAACTGTATCGCACCGCGATCGGCATCCTCGGTTTGCAGGAGCGCGTCGGCAGCCGCCTGTTCCTGCGCCGCGACAAGTACAGCCGTTTTATTTCCGCGTTGGTCTACCTGCCGCGCGAGCGCTTCAATACCGATGTGCGGTTGCGTATCGAGGCGCTGCTCAAGGAGGCGCTGCATGGCGAGTACATCGATTCCAGCGTGGTGCTGGGCGACTCGCCGCTGGCGCAGTTGCACCTGATCGTGCGGCCCAAGAGCGGCCAGGCGCTGGAGTTCGACACCACTGCGCTGGAAGCACGGCTGGCGCACCTGCTGCGCAACTGGCAGGACGACCTGCGCGAGGCGCTGGTGGCGCGCCATGGCGAGCGCGATGGCCTGCGCATGGCGTCCACCTATGGCCGGGTGCTGCCGGCTGGCTATATCGAGGACTCCTCGACCGAGGCCGCCGCCAGCGATGTCGAGCATCTGGCGGCGCTGTCCGGCCCCGACGATCTGCACCTGAGCCTGCAAGCGGTGCAGCGCGAGAACATGTCCGGCCTGCGCCTGAAGCTGTACCGGCAGCTCGACGACATTCCGCTGTCCGATGCACTGCCGATGATGGAGAACCTGGGGCTGCGGGTGATCTCCGAGCGTCCCTATCGTCTGCAGGTCGGCGAGCAGCCGGTCTATATCCAGGATTTCGAGGTCGAGTCGGCTGCCGGCGCAATCGATGCGGCCAGCGTCGATGCCGCCTTCGGCGAGGCGTTCGCCAGGGTCTGGCATGGCGATGCGGAGAACGACGGTTTCAATCGCCTGATCCTGTCTGCCGGCCTGCATTGGCGCCAGGTCGCGTTGCTGCGCGGCTACTGCAAGTACCTGCTGCAGACCGGCGTGCCGTTCTCGCAGAGCTATGTTGAGGCCACCTTCAACCACTATCCGTTGCTGGCGCGGCTGCTGGTGGAGCTGTTCGAGGCGCGCTTCGACCTGACCACCGGCAACGAGAGCAAGGCACGGATCGGTGAAGGCCAGGCGCGGTTGCAGCAGCAACTGGCGCTGCTGGCGGGCAACGACGAGGCCACGCTGAAGGCGTTGCAGCCGGTGATCGAGGCCCGTCGCGGTGACCGCGATGCGCAGCAGGAAGCTACGCGCGGCGCGTTGCTGAAACTGCTCGATCGCGTCTCCAGCCTGGACGAGGACCGCATCCTGCGCAGCTTCATCGGCGTGATCGACGCCACCTTGCGCACCAACTATTACCAGACGGGCCAGGATGGCCAGCCCGGGCACTGCATCAGCTTCAAGTTCGACTCGTCCAAGGTGCCGGACCTGCCCAAGCCGCGTCCCTACCGCGAGATCTTCGTCTACGGCCCACGCGTGGAAGGCGTGCACCTGCGCTTCGGCGCGGTGGCCCGCGGTGGCCTGCGCTGGTCGGACCGGCGCGAGGACTTCCGCACCGAAGTGCTGGGCCTGGTCAAGGCGCAGATGGTCAAGAACACCGTGATCGTACCGGTCGGCGCCAAAGGCGGTTTCTTCGTCAAGCGGCCGCCTGCCGGTGCCGACCGCGACGCGATCCAGGCCGAGGGCATCGCCTGCTACAAGCTGTTCATCCAGGGACTGCTGGATATCACCGACAACATCGTCGGCGGCAAGATCGTGCCGCCGCCGCAGGTTGTGCGCCACGACCAGGACGATCCGTACCTGGTGGTCGCCGCCGACAAGGGCACGGCGAGCTTCTCCGACATCGCCAACGGACTGGCGATCGACCACAGCTTCTGGTTGGGCGATGCGTTCGCCTCCGGCGGCTCGGTCGGCTATGACCACAAGGGAATGGGTATCACCGCGCGCGGAGCCTGGGAATCGGTCAAGCGCCACTTCCGCGCGCTCGGCCGCGACAGCCAGAGCCAGGACTTCACCTGCGTGGGCATCGGTGACATGTCCGGCGACGTGTTCGGCAACGGCATGTTGCTGTCGCGCCATATCCGCCTGGTCGCCGCGTTCGACCACCGCCACATCTTCCTGGATCCGGCCCCGGATACGGCGACCTCGTTCACCGAGCGCGAGCGGTTGTTCAAGCTGCCGCGCTCCAGTTGGGCCGACTACGACGCCAAGCTGATCAGCAAGGGCGGCGGGATTTATCCGCGCACGCTCAAGTCGATCGAGATCAGCGCGCCGGTGCGCGAAGTGCTGGGGCTTGCGGCGGAGGTCAGGCAACTGTCGCCCAACGAGCTGATGAACGCCATCCTCAAGGCGCCTGTGGATCTGTTCTGGAACGGCGGTATCGGCACCTACGTCAAAGCCTCCAGCGAGAGCCATGCCGATGTCGGCGATCGCGCCAACAACGGCCTGCGCGTCAACGGCGGCGAGTTGCGCTGCAAGGTGGTAGGCGAGGGAGGCAACCTGGGCCTCACCCAACTCGGCCGTATCGAGGCCGCGCAGGCGGGCGTATTGCTCAACACCGACTTCATCGACAACTCGGCCGGTGTGGATACCTCCGACCACGAGGTCAACATCAAGATCCTGCTCAACGACGTGGTGCAGGCCAAGAAGCTCAGCTACGACGCGCGCAACAAGCTGCTGGCGTCGATGACCGAGGAAGTCGGCGATCTGGTGCTGTGGGACAACTACCGCCAGAACCAGGCGATCAGCTTGATGGAACGGATGAGCGTCAGGCGCCTGGGCTCCAAGCAGCATTTCATCCGCACCCTGGAGAAGCAGGGCCTGCTCGATCGCCAGATCGAGTTCCTGCCGTCCGACGCCGAGCTGTCGGCGCGCAAGGCCCGGGGGCTGGGGCTGAGCCGTCCGGAACTGTCGGTGCTGCTGTCCTATTCCAAGCTGGTGGCATTCCAGCAATTGCTGGAGTCGGACATCCCCGAAGATCCGTACCTGTCCAAGGAATTGCAGCGCTACTTTCCCAAGCCGTTGCAGAAGAAATACGCCGATGCGATGGAACGGCACCGCCTCAAGCGCGAGATCATCGCCACGGCGGTCACCAACACCACGATCAACCGCATGGGCGCTACCTTCCTGATGCGGATGCAGGAAGACACCGGCCGCAACATCGCCGAGGTCGCCAAGGCCTACACCATCAGCCGCGAGACCCTGGACGCACGTGCGCTCTGGAGCCAGATCGACGCACTGGACGGCAAGGTGCCCGAATCGGTGCAGATCGATGCGCTGGAAGTGATCTGGAAACTGCAGCGCGCCTTCGTGCGCTGGCTGCTGTTCCGCCCGGGGCCGATGCAGGGCATCACCACGGCGGTGGAGCGCTACTACGGGCCGTTCAACGACATCCGCGTGGCGTCCGGCGTGTTGCCGGATTCGCAGCGGCCGGCCTACGAGGCCAGGGTGCAGGAATGGCAGGACAAGGGCCTGCCAGCGGCGCTGGCGCAGCAGCTGTCCGAGTTGCGCTACCTGGAGCCGGCGTTCGACATCATCGAACTGGCACGGACCCGCAAGCTGAAGCCGGTGGAGGTGTCCAAGGTGCACTTTCGCCTGGGCGAGGCGTTGCGGCTGCCGTGGCTGTTCGAGCAGATCGACGCGCTGGAGGTCAATGGCCGCTGGCATGCGGTGGCCCGTGGCGTGCTCCGCGACGAGCTGGCCGCGCACCAGCACACGCTTACCGGCCAGGTACTGTCCACGCCAGGGGGCAGCGCCGAGGACAAGGTGGCGCAGTGGTTGTCGCGTGACGATTCGGGCCTGCGCTTTACCCTGTCGATGTTGCAGGAACTTGCCGAACAGAAGGTGCTGGACTACCCGACCGTTTCGGTGGCGGTGCAGCGTCTTGGCCAACTGGCGGCGCACGGGGTATAGCCCCGTGGTCGGGCTTGCGGGGCCCAGAGGTCTGCATTGCAGACCTCTTCCGCCGCTTCGGGCAGGCCCCATCTCCGCAGCTGTCGCCGCGCCCCTTGACGAAGGGGCCAGGGCTGCAGGCGCAAGCGGCAAGGCCTGTCGGATCGGTAGATAGTCTCGCGTGCGTGCAGGCGAGCGGCGACTCCCGGGCGCATCCAGCACGGGGAGCTGCGGGGGAGTGCGGTAACCGGGCAACAGCAACAGTGTCGCAGGTACGCAAAGCTTCCGTGAGGCTGGGGTATGCTCGGCGTCCTGATCCCGGAGCTGCTGATGATTGCTACATCCCGTATCGCCTTTCTCGCCAGCAATACCGAATCCGCACAGCAGGCGCGGCTGGCGCTGGTGAAACGTTACGGCGACCGTTCCATCGAAGAGGCCGACGTGCTGTGCGCGTTGGGTGGCGATGGTTTCATGTTGCAGACCCTGCATCGGCACGGCGGGGTCGGCAAGCCGGTGTTCGGCATGAAGCTGGGTTCGGTGGGATTCCTGATGAACCAGCACCGTGGCGAAGAGGATCTGGTCACGCGGCTGGCAAACGCGGAGCCGGCCCATCTGCGGCCGCTGCAAATGCTGGTGCAGACCGAGTCCGGCGCGTCGGCCGGTTCGCTCGCCTATAACGAGGTGTCGTTGTTGCGGCAGACCCGGCAGGCGGCGCACTTCAGCGTGGACCTCAATGGCCAGACCCGGATCGACGAACTGGTCGGCGATGGCGTGATGGTCGCCACGCCGGCCGGCAGCACCGCATACAACTATTCCGCACACGGTCCGATCCTGCCGCTGGGCTCGCATACGCTGGCGCTTACGCCGATCGCGCCGTACCGCCCCCGGCGCTGGCGCGGCGCGATTCTCAAAGGCGACACCGAAGTGCGCTTCCGCGTGCTGGACCCGTACAAGCGGCCGGTCAGCGTGACCGCCGATTCACATGAGATCCGTGACGTGCTCGAGGTGACGATCAGCGAGTCCAAGGAACACCGGGTGACGCTGCTGTTCGACCCGGAACATAATCTGGAAGAGCGGATCTTCAGTGAGCAATTCGCGGTTTGACCTTGTGATCGCCGATCCGTACAGGAGGATTGGCCAATGCCGCGCCTGCGTTTCAGGTTTCTTGTGCATGGGCCTGGGGCCAGCCTCGCCGAAACGGTAGGATGGCGCTGCAATCTCGCTCCTGGACCCCGATCCCCGACCCAATGGCCGACAACACCCCCCGCCTGCTGACCGTTGCGGTCACGTCCCGTGCCTTGTTCGATCTAGAAGAGGGACATGTGCTGTTCGAGAAGGACGGCGTGGATGCCTATGCGTCCTACCAACGCGAGCACGAGGACGACGTGTTGGAGCCCGGCGTGGCGTTTCCAGTGGTGCGCAAGCTGCTCGCGCTCAACCAGGACGCACCGGAAGATACGCCTCGGGTGGAGGTGATCCTGCTGTCGCGCAATTCCGCCGATACCGGGCTGCGCATCTTCAATTCGATCCAGCACTACGGCCTGGGCATCGTGCGCGCGACCTTCACCTCGGGCGAGGCGACCTGGCCATACGTCAAGCCGTTCGGTACCGATCTGTTCCTGTCGGCCAATCCGGATTCGGTGCGGCGTGCGCTGGCGCACGGCATTGCGGCGGCGACGATCCTGCCGCGACCGCCGGGCGAGCGGCAACAGGCGGCTGCGGCGATCGTCGACAACGACGACAGCCGGCTGTCGACCCAGTTGCGCATCGCCTTCGACGGCGACGCGGTGATCTTCGGCGATGAAAGCGAACGTATTTCACGCGAACAGGGTGTGGAGGCGTTCGGCCGGCATGAGCGCGAACGCGCACATGAGGCGCTCAGTGGCGGTCCTTTCCGCAGTTTCCTGTCAGCGCTGCATGCGTTGCAGGCGGCTTTCCCTGCAGGCGAGGCCTCGCCGATCCGTACCGCACTGGTGACGGCGCGCTCGGCACCTGCGCATGAGCGCGTCATCCGCACCTTGCGCGAGTGGGGGGTGCGCCTGGATGAAGCGCTGTTTCTGGGCGGGCGCCACAAGGGCCCGTTCCTCGAAGCGTTCGGCGCCGATATCTTCTTCGACGACTCGCAGCACAACATCGACAGTGCGCGTCAGCACCAGCACGTGGCGGCCGGGCACGTGCCGCATGGCGTGGCGAACGATCCCGCGCAGCAATGAGCGGCGGGTTGGCCGGATGGTGGCAGCGACTGCGCGCGGGTGCATCTGCGTTCCCGGAAAAGGCCGCTGGGCAGGTGTACGTGCGCCGTACCTGGCGCTACGTCGAATTGCAGTTCAAGGGCGAAGTGACGCAGACCCGGATGCTGCGCTGGCGTCCGCATGTGCTCCACGTGGGCTATACCCGCACCATGCTGGCGGCGTTGTTGCTGCGGCCCGACCCGGCGCGGGTGGGTATCGTCGGTTTGGGCGGGGGCGCGCAGGCCAAGTTCTGCCACCGCCATCTGGGCGCAAGCCGGGTGGAGGCGGTGGAGAGCGATGCCGGAGTGCTGGCCTTGCGCGGTGCGTTCAAGATTCCGCCCGACGATGCGCGTCTGCAGGTGACGCATGACGATGGGGCGCGCTGGCTGAAGCGGCAGCGCGGTCGCTACGATCTGCTGCTGGTGGATGCCTACGATGTCGATGGGATTCCGTCGGCGCTGTCGAGCCAGGCGTTTTACGCTGATTGCCAGGCGGCGCTGCAGCCGAACGGCGTGATGGCGAGCAATCTATATGCGACCGATGCGCGGCGTCATCTGGCGTGTCTGCGGCGTGCGTTTGGGGGCCGGGTGGTGGTCTTGGCGGAACCCGAGATGAGCAATCAGGTGGTGTTCGCGTGGAATGGGGCGTTGCCTGCGCTGGACCCAGAAGGGGTGTTGCGCCAGTTGCCGGGGCCTGCGCGGCGGCAGTTGAGGGACGGTTTTCGGCGGTTGGCTGAGGTGCTGGGGCGGTGGCGGGCTGGTTGAGCGGGGCTCTCTCTTTTGGGTTCGCCGCCTAACTGTGCCAGCAACAGCAACGGCCGGTGCTGGGTGCTCGGGTGTTTGGCTGTGCTAGCCATTTTGCGGTGAGTGTGCGTTGGTGCGCGGGGCGCCCACTCGGCGCCGGCGGTGGGTCCGGGCGGCTGCTTACAGCGGCAGGCGGATGTCTGTCAGTTTCCAGGTCAGGCCCTGGCGGGTGAGTACTGCGACGGTCGGGGTGCCTTCGGGTGGGGTGATCGTGGCGGTGAAGCGGGTTGTCGATTCGAAGCGGTGTTTGGCGTGCTGCAGGGGGCGGGCCGGGGTCGGGCGTGCGTAGCTGTCGCCGCCGATGGTGTCGCCGCTGGCGCGGTTCCACAGGCTATGGCCTTGCAGGAGTGCGCCGATGCCCAGGGGGGTGACCAGGGTGTCGACGCCGGCACCGGTCATGCGGCTGGCCAGTTGCAGGGCGAAGGCGCCAAGCGGGTTGGATTGCATGCCGCTGCCGGCATGGCGGACCATCGAATCGTCCAGTTGTGCTTTCAGGTTGACGCGCAGGCGGGGGAAGTCGACGTAACGTTCCAGCTTGGCGGCATCTTGCTGTTCGATCGCCTGGCTAATGCCACGGATAGCGAGGTAGGGGCCGGCGGCGATGTAGCCGGCAAGCGCGAGCATCATCAACACGATCAAGGCGACGGCCTTCTTCATGGCTCAGAATTCCAGGTCCAGCGCAGCGCACAGGTAGTCGACCACTGGGCCGAGCGTGGCCAGGTCGGCAGCGATGGTGTGGCGCAGTTTCGGTCCGGTCATCACGGCGTCGTCGAGCGAGCGCC
>JAATFS010000027.1 GCA_015655035.1 Lysobacterales bacterium
CGCACACATGATTACGGCACGACGGTGGCGCTTCCAGAAACGGCGATCTGAGGCTGACTTGGCAATATCCATGGCCTGGATAACGCAGGCCGCATGCCAACCTCCGCTCCCCGCTAAGCTTTTGATTTAGAAGGCCCCAAACCCCAGGCCTGCGGAGCGCGCGTACGAATCCGGACAAAAGCCGACCATTTATGGACGCCAGGCACGGGTCACGCGGGAATCGCCGCACGCCTGTGCAGCCTCCTCAGCGCAACAACCGCTGCATGTACAGCGAGATCAGGCCCGGCTTGTCCGCTTTCAGGCAAACCTGGGCGTTGGCCGCACCGGTTGCCTCGCGCGTATAGCCCTTGTCGTCGACGACGATGCGCAGCGGCGTGGTCGGGCACACGCCCGGTGCCAGCAGTTGCGCCACTGGTACCACGTCGAACAAGGTCGGCGTTGCACTGGCCCAGGGCTGGTCGGTATCGCGCCATTGGTAATACAGCTGCGTGAGCACATCGGTCAGTGCATCGCCGTGCGCGAACAGCGCGATACGCTCGGGCTCCTCCAGCTTCAACTGGGTGGCGTCCAGCGGCAGCATCACGATCGGCACGCCGGCGGCGAACACGCGCCGGGCCGCAGGAATGTCGGAAACGATGTTGTATTCGGGTGCCGGTGCATTCGGTGGCCGATAATCGGACTTGCCATAGCCCACGCGCACCGAGCCGCCCATCAGCACCACCTGTTTGAGCTGGGCAAAGGCTTTGGGATCTTGTTCCAGCGCGCGCGCCACATCGGTCAGCGGGCCGAGCACCAGCAACGTGACTTCACCGGGGTGGTGCCGTGCCTGCGCCAGGATCAACTCGACCGCGCTCGGTGCGTTGCCCGGCAGTTTCCCGCGCGCGGCCCAGCGTGCTTGGCTGAAAGGAATGCCGCTGGCCGTCTTCTCGCCGATGGCCAGCGGGATGTCGCCGCGACCGGCTTGTTGCAACAGCCGTTGCAGTAACTGCGCGCGCAATGTCGTATCGCCCCATGCCGAGGCGATACCCAGCACTTCCAGCTCCGGACTGCGCAACAGCAGGCCGAGGGCGAACACGTCGTCGATGTCGTCGCCGACGTCGGTGGAGACGACCACCTTCTGTGTGGCCGCCCCCGGCATGGCCACGCGTTCGGCCGCCAGCAGTGGCGAGCAAGCGAGCGCCAACAGAACAGCCGCCCAATGTTTCAACCTGCGCGCCATCGCGCCTCCAAAAAAAAGGACCGCCGGCATGATAGCCGGCGGTCCTGGGGTTACGACACGGCCGACATCGATCAGAAGTTGGCGCGGAACTGCACACCGACGATGCGCGGCTCGTTGATGAAACCGGTCAGGTTGTTGAAGTCGATCGCACCGGTGGCGCGGATCTGGTTGGTGCAGTTGCGGCAGAACACCGAAGCCTCGTAGGCGCCTGCGTCCCAGGTGTAGCCGATCTTCGCACCGCCTTCGACCAGCGGCTGGCCGACGAACTCGCGCGATTCGTACAGGAAGAAGTTGACTTCGCTGCGGTACGACCAGTCGGTGTAGAAGAACAGCTCGCCGCTATCGCCCACCGGAATGCCATAGCGCAGCGTGGCGTTGGCGATCCACCTGGCGGCCTGCGGCAACGGGTTGCCATACAGCTCCGCATAGCCATCGGCATTGACCGGATCGGTCACCGTGCACACCCAGGCCGAGCAGGTCGAGGTAGCCAGGTCGCGGTCCTTGATCTCGGTGTGGTTGTAGCTGCCGTTGAGGGTGAAGCGCAGGTTCTCGCTGACAAGCGCCTCGAAATCGAACTCGGCGCCGTAGGCCTTGCTCTTGCTGGCATTGATCAGCTGTACCGCATTGGAGATGCCGCCCACCGCAGTGAGCTGCTGGTTCTTGATGTCCGTGCTGTAGATATCGAAGCCGATGCGCGCGCGCCGGTCGAACAGGTCGGCCTTGATGCCCAGTTCGTAGGAGTCCACGGTCTCTGGCTCGGCCACGGTCACCGGCACACCGGACGACGGCGGACCGAAGCTGGCACCACGGAAACCACGCGCCGCGCGCACGTACAGGTTGACGTCGTCGGTAAGCGCGAACGTCGCGCTGGCGTCGCCGGTGACCTTGGAACCGCTGGTCTCGCCGCCGATCGGTGCCGCCGTGTCACGATCCCAACGCTCGATTTCGAAGGTCTTCTTGTCGTGGGTGTAGCGCACGCCCGCGCGCAGGGTCAGGCGATCGGTGGCCGCGTAGTTGAGCGAGCCGAACGCAGCCCACGAGGTATTTTTCTGGCGGGTCAGGTCGAAACCGGTCAATACGCCACCGTTGAGGGTGTCGTAATCGTACGATTCGCCTTCCACGTCGTCGTGGAAGAAATACAACCCGGCCTGCCAGTTCAATGGCCCCTGGTACTGCGATTCTGCGCGCAGCTCCTGGGTAAACTGGTCCAAGCCACGGATGCCGCCGGCGGTTTCCACCGAGAACGGGATGAAGCCTGGGCCATACGGCTGGCTCGGATCGACGAAGGCACCGGCACCATAGCCGCCGTCGATATCGCCACGGCTGTAATACTTGGAGATGCCCTCGTAGCCAGTGATCGAATGCAGCGCGATGTCACCCAGGTTCCAGCTCAGCTTGGCGCTACCGCCGTAGGTCTGTAGTTCCTGCTTGCCGCCGCCGTCGATGGAGACCTTGTCCGCATCGAAGCCATCGACCAGTTGGTTGCTGCCCGACTGGAAGATGTTGGCGCGGAACAGCCGCGGCGAGCCGGTGAGATGGCGCGCATGCACGTTGAACAACGCACTGAAATCGTCGCCGGGCTGGAACAGCACCTGCAACCGCGCGCCGGTGTCGGTATAGCCTTCTAGCGCGTCGCCGTTGTAGGTGTTGTCCACCCAGTCGTCGCGGCGCTGGCCCAGCAGCGACAGACGCGCGGCCCAATGATCGCCCATCGGCAAGCTGAGCCCGCTCTCCAGGGTCATGGTGCCGTAGCTGCCGTAGGACAGGCTGGCGTAGCCGTCCTGCGCACCGATGCTCGGCGCGACCGAATTGAACTTCACCACGCCGGCCGGCGAGTTGCGGCCGAACAAAGTGCCCTGCGGCCCGCGCAATACTTCGACGGCAGCCAGGTCGAACAGCGGAAAGCCCTTGAGCAAGGCGCTTTCCTGCACGACGTCGTCATAGACCAGCGACACCGGCTGCGAGGCATAGGTAGTGAAATCGGTATTGCCGTAGCCGCGGATGTAGAAACGCGGGAATACGCGGCCGTTGGAGGATTCCACATTCAGGCTGGGGGCCTTGCCGGCCAATACACGCACGTCCGAGCCGCTGGTGGCGATCGCATCCAGGTACTCCGGCCGCAATACGCTGGCCGAGACCGGCACGTCCTTGGAGTCTTCCGAGCGCCGTTCCACCGTGACCTTGACCGCATCCAGACGAGCGATGCCATCGCTCGATTCGGCCTGCTGGGCCGCCGCTGGGAACGACAGGAGGGAAACGATGGCTACGGCAAGCGCACTGACGTGCAGCGACCTACAGGCTGGCATGGAGACTCCGGAATTGTGTGGGCGGGGCGCGGATCGCGGGTCAGGGGAGGCATTGCCGCGCAGCACCATAATTAACACAAATTACACACCACTGACAGGCTAGCTTCATATCCGCCGGCTACTCGCCTCCCGCCCAAGCTGCTCATCCGGAACGGACGTAAGCGCCCGCCTCCACCGTGTACAGGTCCACATACTCGTGGACCGCCATCGATTCCAGCACTGCCGGGTCCAGCGAGGCGGCCAGGATGCCGCGCCGCTGGCGTTCGGGGAACCGATGCTCCAGATGGGTCTGGAATTTCTGCAACAGCAGCGGCAACCCCTCTTCACGACGGCGACGATGCCCGATCGGATAGGCCACTTCCACCTCCGGCAGCGCCGTGCCGTCGTCGAATTCCACCCGCAGTGCGTTGGCGATGCTGCGCTTGTCCGGGTCGTGGTAGTCGACGCTGAATTGCGGCGCCTCCACACATACGATCTTCTCGCGCAACGCGTCGATTCGCGGATCACGCGCCACTGCGTCCTCGTAATCGGCCGCGCCGAGTCGGCCGAAAATCAGCGGTACCGCGATCATGTACTGGATGCAGTGGTCGCGATCGGCCGGGTTATCCAGCGGACCGGTCTTGTCGATGATGCGCAGGCAGGCCGCCTGGGTACGCACCGTGATCCGCTGGATCCGCTCCACCGTCCTGCCGGCCTGTTGCAACTGGGCGTGCAGCATCATCGCCGCCTCCACTGCGGTCTGGGCATGGAACTCGGCCGGGTAGCTGATCTTGAACAGCACGTTCTCCATCACGTAGCTGCCGTAGGGCCGCTGGAACCGGAACGCTTGGCCACCAAAGGACACGTCGTAGAACCCCCAGGTCGGAGCGCTGAGCACACTGGGGTAGCCCATCTCGCCGGTACGGGCCATCAGCGTCAGGCGCACGCCCCGGCTGGTCGCATCGCCGGCCGCCCAGCTCTTGCGGCTGCCGGTGTTGGGTGCATGCCGGTAGGTGCGCAGCGACTGCCCATCCACCCATGCCAGCGACACCGCATTGAGCATTTCCTCACGCGACAGCCCCAGCAGTTGCCCCACCACCGCAGTGGTGGCGACCTTGACCAGCAGCACATGATCGAGCCCGACCTGGTTGAAGCTGTTCTCCAACGCCAGGCAGCCCTGGATCTCGTGCGCCTTTATCATCGCGGTCAGCACCTCGCGCATGCGCAACGGCGGCTTGCCGGCCGCCGCCGCGCTGCGACTCAGCCAGTCCGCTGTGGCAAGGATGCCGCCCAGGTTGTCCGACGGATGCCCCCACTCCGCCGCCAGCCAGGTGTCGTTGAAGTCGAGCCAGCGCACCATCGCGCCAATATCGAATGCGGCCTGCACCGGATCGAGCTGGAATGGAGTGCCTGGCACCCGCGCACCGTTCGGCACCACGGTACCAGGCAGCACCGGCCCCAGCAGCTTGGTGCAGGCCGGGTAGCGCAGCGCCTCGAGCCCGCACCCCAGCGTGTCCAGCAGGCAAAGTCGCGCAGTCTCGTAGGCCAGCGCCGAAGCCACCGGGTAATCGCGCACGTAGTCCACGATATCGACCAGCACCGGATCCCAGTCCGGGCGGGTGGCGGAAACAGCAGACACATCGTTCATGACATTCACCTCGTCGGGAAGGCATGGCGTCGGCTAGCCGGATTCACTTAATCGCCTACCGGCCGGCAGGCGTGCAATGCTCAGAAAATGTCCTGCGGCACCCGCACCCAGCCTTCCATCAACACGCGTGCGCTGCGGCTCATGACGGCCTTGCCGACGGTCCATTGGCCATCGCGCTGCAAGGCCTCGGCGCCGACCCGCAAGGTGCCCGATGGATGACCGAACCGCACCGCCTGGCGTTGCCCGCCGCCGGCCGCCTGGTTGACCACGGTGCCGGGGATCGCGGCGGCGGCGCCGACGGCGACCGCCGCCGTGCCCATCATCGCGTGGTGCAGCTTGCCCATCGACATCGCCCTCACCAGAAGATCGATGTCTTCGGCAGCAACCGGCTTGCCACTGGAAGCGACATAACTGGCCGGCGCCGCGACGATTGCGAGCTTGGGCGTGTGCTGTCGGGCAACGGCTTCGTCTGGGTGGGAAATCAAGCCCATGCGCAGCGCGCCGTAGCTGCGGATGCGCTCGAACCGCGCCAGCGCGGCGGCATCGCTGTTGATCGCATCTTGCAGCTCGGTGCCTGTATAACCCAGCGCCTGCGCTTGGATGAAAATGGTGGGAATGCCGGCATCGATCAACGTGGCCTTGAACGTTCCGACGCCCGGCACCTCGAGATCGTCCAGCAGGTTCCCGGTGGGAAACAACGCCCCACCCTCGCCTGCGCCCTCATCGGCCGGGTCCAGGAACTCGATCTGGATCTCGGCGGCGGCAAAGGTCACGCCGTCCAGCTCGAAATCGCCGGTCTCCTGCACCGCCCCGTTGCGCATCGGAACGTGGGCGATGATGGTCTTGCCGATATTGGCCTGCCAGATACGCACGCGGGCGATACCGTCACGCGGGACAAGCGCCGTATCCACCAATCCATTGCTGATCGCGAACGGCCCCACCGCCGCCGACAGGTTGCCGCAATTGCCGCTCCAGTCGACGAATGCGCTGTCGATCGCGACCTGGCCGAACAGATAGTCCACGTCATGGCCTGCCCGCGTGCTCGGCGACAGGATCACCACTTTGCTGGTGCTCGACGTGGCTCCGCCCATGCCGTCGATCTGCTTGCCATAGGGATCGGGACTACCGATCACCCGCAGCAACAGCGCATCGCGCGCAGCGCCCGGTTGCCGCGCGGCCCGTGGCAAGTCCTGCAGGCGGAAGAACACACCCTTGCTGGTGCCGCCGCGCATGTAGGTGGCGGGAATTCGGAGTTGAGCTGCATCGGACATTGCGAAGGCCGGGGTTGGAAAGTAAGAAAGAAGCCGCGCGCTAGTGCGCTTGTGCCGGTTCCAACACAGGCCTTCCGGCGCCCGATTGGCGACCCTCGAGAAAATCCTGCGCGAAGCGTTGCAATACACCGCC
>JAATFS010000335.1 GCA_015655035.1 Lysobacterales bacterium
ACCGGTGCATATGCCCACCGACAGCATCAATTGCTGCAAGGTGGTGTACAGGCTGCTGGCGGTGCTCATGCGCGTGCTCGGCACGTTCTCGTAGGCGATGGTGTTGTAGGCGGCGAACTGGAACGACATGAACGCGCCGCAGCAAACCAGCAGGCCGAACATCAGCGCAGGCGGCCAGCCCGGCCGGAACAGCGCGCACACCATGTAGCCGAGGCTGGCCAGCACGCCGTTGCCGATCAGGCTGTTGCGGTAACCGAAGCGGCGCAGCAGGGGCGGGGTGATGCTGCGCATCAGCAAGGCGCCCAGTGCGGTGGCCAGTACCAGCCGGCCACTGTGCGCGGCGCTGAGGCCGAAGCCGATCTGGAACATCAGCGGCAGCAGGAACGGATGTGCGCCCTGGGTGACGCGCATCAGCGCACCTCCGATCACGGACAACCGGAACGAATCGATCCGCAGCAGCGACAGGTCCAGCAGTGGGGCTGGATGCCGGCGCGCATGCCACAGGTAGCCGAGCGCGGCACTGCCGCCGATACCCAGCAATATCAGGGCAGGTCGCAGGCCGCCGTGCTGGCTGACCATCTCCAGTCCGAACAGCAGGCAGCCCAGCGCCAGTCCGCACAGCGCGAAGCCGCGCAGGTCGAAGCGGCGCGGCAGCGCATCGGCCGCGATATCGGGAATGAAGCGGCGTACCAGCACGAACGCGGCGATGCCCAGCGGCACGTTGATGTAGAAGATCCAGCGCCAGTCCATGTAGGTGACGAACAGCCCGCCCAGCGGTGGCCCCAGCATTGGCCCGAGGAAAGCCGGTACCAGCGTCCAGGCCATCGCCGAGACCAGGTGCCGGCGCTCGACGGTGCGCAACAGGATCAGCCGGCTCAGTGGCACCATCATCGAGCCACCGGCACCCTGTACCAGGCGCGCGGCGACCATCGCCGGCAGACTGTCGGCCAGCGAGCACAGGATCGAGCCGCCGACGAACACGCCGATGGACCAGCAGAACACCCGGCGCAGGCCGAAGCGGTCGGCGATCGCGCCGCTGGCCGGGATCCCGATCGCGAGCGCCAGCAGGTAACTGGTCATGGCGATGCTCATCGCCGGCGCATCGACGCCGAAATCGCGGGCAAGTGTGGGCAGCGCCGTCGCCAGGACGGTGGCGTCCATCTGCTCCATGAAGATGGCGCAGGCCAGAATCAGGGAAATCAGGCGGTAATTGGGATAGCGCGGCGGGGGCGTGGTGGCCGTCAAGGAAGCGGGGGACTGGCTGGGCAAGGGATGACTCTCGGTCCGGGACAGAACGGCCGGAAGCGAGCGCAGCGAGCATTGCCGGAGCCTGTCCGCATCGCGCGGAGTTGTGCGATGCAGCAGCTGGATTGTCCATCCGCATGCCTGCGCGTGCAAGGTTTGCCGGGGCCGGCGAGGGTCGATCGCGCCGCTGCATGGCCATCGCCTGCGCTCAGGCGCGTTTGCGCAAGGCAAAAAACAACCTGCCTGCCGTGCCGTGCCGTGCCGCGAAAGCGTTGTTTGCGCGGTCCTAATGCGCCATCCACACCGACAGCGCATGCAGCAGCAGCCCGATCAGTCCGCCCACCAGGGTGCCGTTGAAGCGGATGTATTGCAGGTCGCGGCCGACGCCCAGTTCCAGCTGTTCGACCAGGTGGCGCTCATCCCAGCCCTTCATGGTGGACGCAATGTGGTCGGTGACCGAGCTGCGCAGGCGGGTGGTCAGCTTCTCCGAAGCGCTGAGCATGTGTTGGTTGAGCGCCTCGCGCAGCGCGGGGTCCTGCGTCAGCGACTGGCCCAGCGCCTGCAACGAGCGCTCCAGGTGGGCGGTCAGGGTCGAGTCCTCGCGCGCCAGGTCGTTGCGCAGCGCCGCATGGATATGGGTCCACAGGCCTTGCACGTATTCCTTGAGCGCGGGGTGTTCGATTGCCTGCTGTTTGAGCGCTTCCACCTGGGCGGCCAGCGTCGGGTCGCTGCGCAGCCGTTGCACATAGTCGCGCAGCCAGGTCTCGTAGTCGCGGCGCAGCGGATGCTCTGGGGTGGACAGGATCTGTTGAAGTTCGTCGATCGCCGCGCGCGCCAACCGGTCGGCGAGGCTGTCGCCGATCTCGTCGATCGGCTTGACCCAGTTCACCGTGCCCACCAGCTTGGGCCATTCGCGCTGTGCATAGCGCACGATCAGTGCGGAGGCCCGCGCCTTCACTTTCTCGTTGTCCAGCCAGCGCCCGAGGCGCAACAGGCCCTCGTCGAGCAGTTTCTGATGACGGTCGTTGGTGGTCAGCAGCGCCAGTACCTCGCCGGCGGTTGCCGCAGCGTTCCAGTGATGCAGGCGATCGACCACGAAGCGCTGGATCGCGCGTCGCACCGCCGCTTCGTCCAGCAGGTCCAGCGCCTGCAATACCCAGCCGCGCGCCATCTGCGCCAGCATTCGCGATTGCTCCGGCTGCGCCAGCCATTGTCCGAGCCGGCTGGCCGGGTCGAACATCCGCAGCTTGTCCAGCAGCGCGGCCGGCGCCAGGAAGTGGTCGCGGATGAACACCGCCAGGCCATCGGCCAATCGATCCTTGCCGCGTGGCAGGATCGCGGTATGCGGGATCGGCAAGCCCATCGGCCGGCGGAACAGCGCCACCACCGCGAACCAGTCCGCCAGCGCACCCACGGTAGCGGCTTCGCAGAACGCGGCGACCCAAGCCCAGATGCCTTGCTGTCCCATCGCATGGCTGAGCACGAACCCCGCCACCATCGCCAGCAGCAGCACCAGCGCCAAGGTCTTCATGCGCCGCAGCTGCGTGCGCCTGGGATCGGGAGGACTGGCGGGGTTGGCGCTTGAATTCATTGAGCCAGTCTACGCATACCGATGGAAATGCCATGTGGACCCCTGGCGACCGCGACCTGCGCCGGCGAGCGCGGCTGCCGGTGCGAGGGGGCCTGGCGGTCGTCGATGAATCAGCTGGCCTGCAAGGCCTGCAGTTCGGCCAGTTGCTCGCGCAGCGAGGCGTTCTCCGCGGTGAGTTCGGCTACTCGCAGACGCAGTGCGTGCAACTCGTCGGGCGTGGTTTCCGGCGTGTCGCCGGGCGGGGTTCCCACTGGCTCGCGTGGCTTGCGCTTGGCTTCACGTACGCGCTTGGCGGCCTGCTTGAGTTCGTCCTTGCCAGCCTTGGCGACTGCGCGTTGTTCATCTTCGGGCAGGGTGGCCACTGCGGCGGCGGCGTTGATCGAGATCGCACCGGATTTGACCGCTTCCACGACTTCGGGCGCGGCCTGTTTGTGGATGCGCTCGATCATCACCACCTGGTTGTTGCTCAGGCGCGCCTCGCGCGCCAGTTCGGCGCGGCTGGCGACTGGTGCGGTCGACCAGGGTGGCGTGTCGTCATCGTCGGCAGACGTTGGCGCTGCTGTGGCGGCCTCATCGGCGACCGCCGCAGTGTCGGCCTGCTGCGCTTTCTTGCGTTCGGCCAGGATCTCGCGTTTGCGCAGCGCCAGCACGCCGCGCTGGAAGTCGGAAACGCTGCGCCGGCCCAGGTGCTGCTCGATCATCCACAGATGCACGTCCTCCATCGACTGGAAGCGCAGGTTCTGCACGGTCTGGAATGGCAGCCCGTGCTTCTGGCAGATGCCATAGCGGTTGTGGCCGTCCACCAGTACGTTTCCCCACAGCACCAGCGCATCGCGGCAACCTTCGGCCAGCAGACTGCGTTCCAGTGACTCGTATTCGTCCATGGTCAGGGGATCGATGTAGGCCTTCAGTTCTTCGTTGACGATGATGTCCATGCAACCGGGTGTAGATCAGTGGGCGCGCATTGTAGAGCGCCTGATCAGGCGGTAGCGCGGATCGTGCGTTCCAGGATCTCGAAGATGCGGTCGATCTGTGCGCGCTCGACGATCAGCGGGGGCGACAGCGCGATCACGTCGCCGGTGGCACGCACCAGCAGTCCACCCTCGTGGAAGCAGCGCTCGAACACCTCGTAGCCGCGCGCGCCGGCAGCGCCGGGACGCGGTTCCAGTTCGATGGCGCCCATCAGCCCGAAGTTACGGATATCGACCACGTGGGGCAGGCCGCGCAATGCATGGATGGCGTCCTGCCAGTGGTCGCCGAGCAAGATCGCTCGCTCGAACAAGTCCTCCTCGGCGTAGACGTCCAGCGTGGCGAGGGCTGCGGCGCAGGCCAGCGGATGCCCGGAATAGGTGTAGCCGTGGAAGAAATCGATGGCTGCCGGCGGACCTTGCACGAACGCCTCGTGCACCGAGTGCGCAACCAACACCGCACCCATCGGAACGGTGCCGTTGGTGAGGCCCTTGGCGGTGGTAATCAGGTCGGGCGTGACGCCGAAGCGTTGTGCGGCAAACGCCTTGCCGACGCGGCCGAAGCCGGTGATCACTTCATCGAACACCAGCAGGATGCCGTGGCGGTCGCAGATTTCGCGCAAGCGCGCCAGGTAGCCCGCTGGCGGCAACACCACGCCGGCAGAGCCGGAGATCGGTTCGACGAACACCGCCGCGATCGTGGAGGCGTCGTGCAGCGCGATCAGGCGCTCGAGGTCTTCAGCCAGCTGCAGGCCATGCGCTGGCAGGCCGCGGCTGAACGCGTTGCGCTCGATGTCGAGGGTGTGGCGCAGGTAGTCGGTGCCGGGCAGTAGCGGACCGAACCACTTGCGGTTGTTGGGCAGGCCGCCGATCGACATGCCGCCGAAGCCGACCCCGTGGTAGGCCTTCTCGCGGCCGATGAAACGGGTGCGCTGGCCTTCGCCGCGCAGCCGATGGTAGGCCAATGCGATCTTCATCGCGCTGTCCACCGATTCGGAGCCGGAATTGGTGAAGAACACATGGTCCAGTCCGGCCGGAGCGATGCCCGCCAGGCGTTCGGCCAACACGAACGGCAGCGGCGAGCCCATCTGGAAGGTCGGGGCAAAATCCAGCGTGCCCACCTGCGTACGTACCGCCTCGACAATGCGTGGATGCGAATGGCCGGCGTTGCAGCACCAGAGCCCGGCGGTGCCGTCCAGGATCTCGCGGCCGTCGACCGTGCGGTAATGCATGCCCGACGCGGAGGCCAGCAGCCGAGGCTGCGACTTGAACTGGCGGTTGGCGGTGAACGGCATCCAGAAGGCGTCCAGCGACGACGGGGCCTGCTGCGACGCGTCGGCTGGGTCGCCGGGCGGATAGGGCTCGATGCTCATGACGCGCTCCGTTCGGATTGTTGAAAAAACTTTACAACAGCTGGGTTTGCGCAGGGTAGGGGTAGAGTGCGATTGACGGTAGGGGGCATCGTTGTAAAGTATCCGCAACACTTTGGCGACGATGGGATAGATGGATATTGGCGCACGCCTGCAGCGGGTCCGTACCGGCCAGGGGCTTAGCCAGCGCGAGCTGGCCAAGCGCGTGGGCGTGACCAACAGCACCATCTCGCTGATCGAACAGAACAAGGTCAGCCCGTCGGTGAGTTCGTTGAAGAAGGTGCTGGACGGCATCCCGATATCGCTGGCGGATTTCTTCACCCAGGATCTGCACGTGGGCTCGGCCGATGCCGCGTTCTATCGGGCCGACGAGTTGCCGGACGTCGGCAGCGACGGCATCCACTATTTTCTGGTCGGCCAGCGGCGGCCGCAGCGGCAGATGTGCATCCTGCGCGAAGTGATGCCGCCGGGCAGCGATACCGGCAAGAGCATGCTGCGGCACGAGGGCGAGGAGGGCGGCGTGGTGGTGGCCGGCGAGGTCGAGGTCACGGTCGGCGGCCAGGTACGGATATTGCGCGCAGGCGAGGCCTATTACTTCGAGAGCCGGGTGCCGCATCGGTTCCGGAACATCGGCAAGTACGACGCGGTGATCGTCAGCGCGAACACGCCGGCGACGTTCTAGCCTGTCCAGTAGGGAGCGGGGGCGGGTGATTCTGACCGTGGGGATCTCGCCTACGAGAACGTACCTCTCATCAGCCCTCTCGGGCAGTGTCTCCCGAGGGGATATGGCACCAACAGGAGCTCAGCGATGAATTCACCGGTCACGCGCGAACACTGGCAGCTATTGGCGGACCGCCTGTCGCTGCGAACCCAGGCCTTCATCGATGGCCGCTACGTCGACGCCGCCGATGGCGCAACCTTCGATTGCATCAGTCCGATCGACGGTCGCCTGCTGGCCAGGGTGGCTGCCGGCAGCGCGGTGGATATCGACCGCGCGGTGGCAGCGGCGCGGCGCGCGTTCGAACAGGGCCGCTGGGCCAATGCCAAGCCGGCGCAGCGCAAGCAGGCGCTGCTGCGGCTGGCGCAACTGGTCGAACGGCACGGCGACGAACTGGCGCTGCTGGAATCGCTGGACATGGGCAAGCCGGTGGGCGATGCGCGCGCGGTCGACGTTGCCGCCACGGTGCGCTGTCTGAGCTGGACGGCGGAGGCCGTGGACAAGGTCTACGGCGAGGTGGCGCCCACCGGCCTGGACGAACTGGGACTGATCACGCGCGAACCATTGGGCGTGGTGGGCGCCATCGTGCCGTGGAATTTCCCGTTGCTGATGGCTTCGTGGAAGCTGGCGCCGGCGCTGGCGATGGGTAATTCAGTGGTGCTCAAACCCTCGGAAAAATCTCCGCTGAGCGTGCTGCGGCTGGCTGAGCTGGTGCTGGAAGCCGGGATCCCGGAGGGTGTGTTCAATGTGGTGCCGGGCACCGGGCAGGGCGCGGGAGCGCCGCTGGCGCTGCACATGGACGTGGATGGCCTGGTATTTACCGGGTCCACCGCGGTCGGGCGCCAGCTGTTGCAATACGCCGGTCAGTCCAACATGAAACGTGCGTACATGGAGTGCGGCGGCAAGAGCCCGAACCTGGTGTTCGCCGACGCGCCAGACCTGGAGCGCGCAGCGCAGGCCGCAGCCAGCGGCATCTTCTACAACCAGGGAGAGGTGTGCACGGCGGCATCGCGGCTGCTGGTGGAGCGCTCGATCAAGGACGAGTTCGTGGCGAGGGTGGTAGAGGCCGGTCGCGCGATGCAGCCGCGCCATCCCTTCGAGCCCGGCGCGGCGATGGGCGCCATCGTCGACGAGGTACAGACCCGCCGCGTGCTCGACTACATCGCCCAGGCGAGCCAGGAGGGCGGCAAATTGCTGCTCGGCGGCAAGCGCGCCGAGATCGTGCCCGGCGGCTGCTACATCGAGCCGACCGTCTTCGACGAGGTCGTGCCGGCGCACTCCATCGCGCGCGAGGAAATCTTCGGCCCGGTCTTGGCGGTGATCGCCTTCGACAGCGAGGAGGAGGCGGTACGCCTGGCCAACGATACCGACTATGGCCTGGCGGCCGGGGTATGGACGCGCGACATCGGCCGTGCCCACCGCGTCGCGCGGAAGTTGCGTGCCGGCAGCGTGTGGGTCAACTACTGGGACGGCGGCGACATGACCGCGCCGTTCGGTGGCTACAAGCAGTCCGGCAACGGACGCGACAAGTCGCTGCACGCCTTCGACAAGTACACCGAGATGAAGGCGACGTGGATCAACCTGGGCTGAGACGCGGCGCCCGCCCGGGGCGGCCGGGAACGGGGTTTCCAAGGGCGTAGTTCGCGCCATCTCGTGGTTACGGGCTTGGTTGCGTCGGCAACCATTAGCGCCGTAAGCGGCGCAATCTGACAGAATCCGCCGATTCCTTACCAGACCCGTTCGCATGAGCGTATCCGCGATTCCTAAGACCGCCGTCAATTCGCCCGCCCGCGTGTTGCTGGCCAGCCTCATCGGCACCACCATCGAGTTCTTCGATTTCTACATCTACGCCACCGCTGCGGTGCTGGTGTTTCCCACGCTGTTCTTCCCCAAGGGCGATGGCAGTGCGGCGATGCTGCAATCGCTTGCGACCTTTGCGGTGGCGTTCGTGGCGCGCCCGGTGGGTTCGGCGCTGTTCGGCCACTTCGGTGATCGGATTGGCCGCAAGGCCACGCTGGTGGCGGCACTGCTGACGATGGGTATCTCCACGGTGGTGATCGGCCTGCTACCGAGCTACGCCCAGATCGGCGTGTTCGCGCCGGCGCTGCTGGCGCTGTGCCGGTTCGGCCAGGGGCTGGGGCTGGGCGGCGAATGGGGCGGTGCGGTCCTGCTGGCGACCGAGAACGCGCCGCCCGGCAAGCGGGCCTGGTACGGCATGTTCCCGCAGTTGGGTGCGCCGCTGGGTTTCCTGCTGTCGGCCGGTATCTTCCTCGCGCTTGGGGCGCAGCTCAACGACCAGCAGTTCATGAACTGGGGCTGGCGCGTGCCGTTCCTGGCCAGCGCGCTGTTGGTGATCATCGGCCTGTGGGTGCGCCTGAGCATCACCGAGACCCCGGCGTTCCAGAAGGCGCTGGACCGCAACGAGCGGGTCAAGCTGCCGCTGGGCGTGGTGATCTCGCAGCATTTTGGCCCGCTGGTGATCGGCACGCTGGGGGCATTCGCCACCTTCGTGCTGTTCTACCTGATGACGGTGTTCGCGCTTGGCCACGGCACCAAGGTGCTGGGCTACGACAAGGAGCAGTTCCTGCTGCTGCAAATGGTCGGCATCCTGTTCTTCGCTGCGGGCATCCCGCTGTCGGCGTTGTTCGGCGACAAGCGTAGCGCGCGCGCTGCGATGATCCTGGCCAGCGTGACGATCCTGCTGTTCGGCTTGGGCTTCGCATCGTTGTTCCAGGCCGGGCATCCCTGGCAGGTGCTGGTGTTCCTGTCGCTGGGGTTCTTCTTCATGGGCCTGACCTATGGCCCGTGCGGCACGTTGCTGGCCGAGTTGTACCCGGTTGAGGTGCGCTATACCGGTTCGTCGCTGTCGTTCAATCTGGCCAGCATCCTGGGGGCTGCGCCAGCGCCGTACGTGGCGACCAAGCTGGCGGCCGAGTACGGCTTGCAGGCGGTGGGTTACTACCTGAGTGCTGCGGCGGTGCTGAGCATCGGTGCATTGCTGCTGGTGAAGACCGCGCGGCACTGAACTGCTGGCAATGCCCTGGATGGGTCGCATGCTCAGTCGAACAGACGATCGAGCGTGCGGCTCAGCCAGCCCGCTCGCGGGGGCGGTGGATTGAATCGAGCCAAGTGCTGCTTCACCGATTCGGCATAGGCCTGGTCGTCGCTGCGAAAGTGGTTGAACAGCCAGCGCCCCAGCAGGGCGCGCAATTCGTCGCAGATGTCCTCGCCGGCCTGGAAGCGCTGCCGGTAATCGGCCACGCGCTGTCCGAAGATCTCGTGCACCCGCTTATGGGCACGGCTGAACGCATAGCCGGCTTCCTCCATCAGCTGTTCCTCGAAGGCGAAGTGCGACAGGGTGTAGGCGATCAGGCTGTCGATCACCTCGGCTAGCGCGGGGCGTGCGCTGTCGCGCTGCGCCGCTTGCAGGCGATTGAGCATCTCGACGATGCACCTGTGCTGGTGATCGATCACCTCGATGCCGGTGTTGAGGTCGTCCTGCCAGACCAGGAGTGCCATGACATGTGCCTCCGTTGTCGCGATGGCGCGACTGTAGGGAGGTCGCCGGACGCTGGCGTTGATCTGGATCAACGCAACCGCGGGTGCGGCAGTCGGGCGCAGGGCATGCGCCCGTGGGGTTCACCACAGGGCGTCGCGCAGCCTATACCAGGACATCGCCGCCACCAGCAGCGGGGTGCGCAGCAGACGGCCACCGGGAAATGGCTGATGCGGAATCCGCGCGAACAGGTCCAGTCGCTGGCTCTGTCCGGCGATGGCCTCGGCGATCACGCTGCCGGCCAGCCCGGTCGCGGCCACGCCATGGCCTGAAAAGCCTTGTGCGAAATACAGGTTCGGCGTCAGCCGGCCCCAGTGCGGGGCGCGGTTGCGGGAGATATCGACGTAGCCGCCCCAGACGTAGTCCATGGCGATGTCGCGCAACTGCGGGAAGACCGCATGCATGCGCCGCGTCATCGCGCTCGCGAGCCGGGGTGGCGGTAGCGCGGAATAGCTGGCGCGGCCGCCGAACAGCAGCCGGTGGTCGCGACTGAGGCGGTAGTAGTCCAGCGCCCAGTTGCAGTCGGCCACCGCCATGTCGTTGCGGATCAACGCCCGAGCCCGCGCCTCGCCCAGCGGCGCGCTGGCGCCAATGTAGGTGCCGACCGGCATGATCCGCGATTCCAGCTCCGGGGCGATGCCGCGTAGCCACGCATTGCCGGCGATCACTGCGAAATCGGCGCTGACGCTGCCATCGGCGGTGTGCATCGTGGGCCGCGTGCCACGTTCGAGCCGGATCACCGGGCTGTGTTCGTGAATGCGTACGCCTGCCGCCCGCGCCGCCCGCGCCAGGCCGAAGGCATAGGCTAGCGGATGCAGATGACCGCTGGCGGCGTCGAACATCGCCCCACGGTAGCGATCGCTGGCCAGTTCCTGGCGCAGGCGGTCACGGTCCCACCATTGCAACGGGTAGTCATAGTGCTCGGCCATGTGCACGATGCCGGCGCGCAGCGCGCGTTCCTGGCGTTGATTCAGCGGCACATGCGCGTGGCCGTCGCGCCAGTCGCAGGCGATCCCATGGCGCGCGATGCGCTCGCGCAGCAGGCGCATGCCGTCGCGGGAAAAATCGAACAGTTGTCGCGCATCGTCGGCGCCGAGCAAGGTTTCCAGGGTGTCTTGCTCGCAGCCGTAGCCGACGATGGCCTGCCCGCCGTTGCGGCCGGAGGCGCCCCAGCCGATGCGTTGGGCTTCCAGCAGCGTGACCCGGTAGCCTGCTTCGGCCAGTGCAAGCGCCGTGC
Source organism: Lysobacterales bacterium (assembly GCA_015655035.1). Lineage (GTDB taxonomy): Bacteria > Pseudomonadota > Gammaproteobacteria > Xanthomonadales > Xanthomonadaceae > JAATFS01. The sequence continues at coordinate 10,686 of JAATFS010000335.1, forward strand.
TCAGGCCGGTATAGCCGGCGCCGAGGATGCAGACATCGGTGTGGTGCGCACCGCGCAATCCCGCTTGCGGTGGCGGTGCGGGTTCGCTTGCGGCATACCAACTGGCCGGGTAATCCACTGTGGCCGGCTGTGGGTCGAGCGTCGTCGTCTGCCGGTTCGCCATGGCCGGTGCTCAGACAGTGCGTAGATACCAGGCGTAATCCAGGTCGTTGACCTGGGCCTGGAAGTCCTGCATCTCGCGGCGTTTCTGTTGGCCGTAGATATGCCGGAAGCGTTCGCCCATCCGGCGTGCGACGAACTCGCTTGCGCTGAACGCGGCAATCGCCTCCTGCCAGAGCGGGCTGCGGAATTCTGATTGCGCATAGGCGTTGCCGACAGTGGCCGGGCCGGGCTCCAGACGCTGCTCCAGCCCGTCCAGGATGCCGCCCAGCACCGCTGCGGCGACCAAGTAGGGATTGGCGTCGGCGCCGGAGATGCGATGCTCGATGCGGGTATTGCGGGCATCGCTGTGCGGGATGCGCAAGGCTACCGTGCGGTTGTTGAAGCCCCAGCTGTCGTTGAGCGGCACGAACGCGTTCGGCACGAAGCGACGGTAGCTGTTGGCGTGCGGGGCGAACAGCAGCAGGGATTCGGCGGCAACGCGTTGCAAGCCACCAAGCGCATTGAGCAGTGCGGGCGCAGGCGCCTCGGCGCTGCCGGCAAAGAGGTTGCGGCCCTGGTGGTCCAGCAGGCTGACATGCAGGTGCAGGCCGCTGCCGGCCTGCCCGGTGAACGGCTTGGCCATGAAGCTGGCCAGCTTCGATTGCTGCTGGGCGATCGCCTTGATCGTGCGCTTGAGGAACAGGGCGTCGTCGCAGGCGGCAAGCGCGTCGTTGCGGTGCTTGAGGTTGATCTCGAACTGCCCGGGCGCGTACTCGGCCACCGCAGTGTCGGCGGGAATGCGCTGTAGTCGACAGGCCGCGTCAACGGCGTCGGTGAACTCGCGATTGTCGTCCAGCTCTTGCAGGTAGTAGACCTGGGTGCTGTCACTGCGAAGGCCGGTTTGCGGGTGGCGTGGCGTTTGCGGGCGGCCTTGCGGATCCGGCACGGCGTCGAACAGATAGAACTCCAGTTCCACGGCGACCACCGGTGTCAGCCCGAGTTGGCGGAAGCCCGCGAGCACCTGTTGCAATACCGCGCGCGGATTGACTTCGAAGGTGCCACCGTTACCGTCTTCCATCGACAACAGCAATTGTGCCATCGGCCGTGGTGCCCACGGCACCGATCGCAGCGAACCGGGCACTGGCCGGCAGATGCGGTCCTCGTCGCCGATGTCGTAGCCCAGCCCGGTCTCCTCGACCGTATTGCCGGTGATGTCGGTGGCGATCAGCGACATCGGCAGGCAGATGCCGTCGGCATAGACCTTCTCCAGTGCTTCGCGGGTGATGCGCTTGCCGCGCAGCAGGCCATTGGTGTCGGGCAACAGCAGGTCGACCAGTTCGCAACCGGTGATCTGTTGCAGTGCATGGGCATCTTCGGAAGGCAGTGACGAGACGGCGGAAGGATTGGCCATAAGTGGACGCCTGCTGGGTTCGCTTCGAGCTTAGCAAGCGCAAGATGCCTGTCAAGAATACTCAACATTCCGAGTCGGGACCGCGCTTTTTTAGGGTTTTTTGGCAAGATGGCTTGCGGGTCTGTTGTAAAAATAAAACGCCCGGGGTAAGTTCGGCTCAAGCCACCGGGGTCGTTCGCATGGCCGTTCCACCATTGGTCGGGTTGCCGACCGACCGCAAATCGATTGGACTTCATCCGTTCCTCGCCGTCGGCGAGAAGTACGTGCGTGCGGTTGTCGACGGTGCGGGGGGAGTGCCAGTACTGCTGCCGGCGCTGCAACCGCCAGTTCCCGCCGAAGCATGGCTGGATCGGCTGGACGGTCTGTTGTTGACCGGCGCAACCAGCAATATCGAACCGCATCGCTACAGTAACGAGAGCAGCTGGCCCGGCAACCTGCATGACCCGGCGCGCGACGATGCCACGCTGCAATTGATTCCCGCAGCGGTGGCACGTGGACTGCCGATCCTGGCGATCTGTCGCGGCCTGCAGGAGGTGAACGTCGCCTTCGGCGGCAGCCTGCACCAGAAGGTGCATGAGCGGGATGGCTTCGCCGATCATCGCGAGGATGTCGAAGCCGCGCTGGACGTGCAGTACGGTCCGGCGCATCCGATCCAACTGCGCGCGGACGGATGCCTGGCGCGCATCGCCGGCAGCAAGCAGGTCGCGGTCAATTCGTTGCACGGGCAGGGCGTTGCCCGGCTGGGCGAAGGATTGTCGGTCGAGGCCACCGCGCCGGATGGATTGGTGGAGGCGTTTCGTGGCACTGGGCCGTCGTTCCTGCTGGCCGTACAGTGGCATCCTGAGTGGCGCGTCACCGAGAACCCGTTCTATTTCGGCATCTTCCAGGCATTCGGCAAGGCGTGTCGACGCTACGCCGCCCAACGCAAGCACTGAGGTCCCATGACCGTCCGTCAACGTTCGCGCAAGGCCGCCACTCCCGAGCAACCGGAAAGCTCGCTGCGGCGCTGGTTGAAGGAGCGCCATATCACCGAAGTCGAGTGCCTGGTGCCGGATATCACCGGCAACGCACGTGGCAAGATCATCCCGGCCGCGAAGTTCTCGCACGA
>JAATFS010000257.1 GCA_015655035.1 Lysobacterales bacterium
GGATGCAACGGGGGTGAACGACCTGGCCACCGCCTCGGCGCCGGGCTATACCGTGTTCAACCTGGAAGCCTCGCGTCGCTGGCAGGTCGCGCATGGCGCGCTGCGGACCTTCGCCCGCATCGACAATGCGCTGGACCGCCGTTACATCGGTTCGGTGATAGTCAACGACGGCAATGGGCGCTACTACGAGCCAGGCCCGGACCGTGCCTACACGGTCGGGTTGCAGTGGGACTTCGCCCGATAGCGGACGGCTTGGCTCAGCCGTGGTCGCCCAGCCGCAGCCGCCGATACAAGGTGCTGCGGCTTACGCCCAGCCGGCGCGCGGCGTGCGAGACATTGCCTTCGCAGGCGGCCAAGGCTTCGCGCATCGCCGTCTCCGCCAGGCTTTCCAGGCGGGTGTCGCGCACTTGCGCGGGCGCGGCCGGCATCGGGCGCGCGGCGACGTAGCCCGGCAGCATGTCGTGATCGATCAGCTCGCCGGGCTCGCTCAGGGCCACCAGCGTGCGCAGGCAGGCCGAGAGCTGGCGTAGATTGCCCGGCCAGTCGTAGCTGGCCAGTGCGGTGCAGGCAGCGGTGGTGAGGCGGCGGCCGTGGCCCAGGCGCTGCCATAGCTGCTGTATCAGTTGCGGACGATCCGGGTGTTCGCGCAACGCCGGCATCGCCACTGCGTGGTGCGAGATGCGGTAGTACAGGTCGGCGCGGAAACGGCCCTGGGCGATCGCGCATTCCAGGTCCTGGTGGGTAGCACAGATCAGCGCGAAGTCGAGTTTGACCGGCTTGCCGCCGCCCAGCGGTGACAGTTCGCGTTCCTGCAGCACGCGAAGAAGGCGCGGTTGCAGCGCCAGCGGCATGTCGCCGATCTCGTCGAGGAACAGCACCCCGCCCTCGGCCTGGCGCAGCAGCCCGCGACTGCCTTGTTTGCGTGCGCCGGTGAAGGCGCCGTCCTCGTAGCCGAACAGCTCGGCCTCGATCAGGCCTTCCGGCAAGGCGGCGCAGTTCACCGCCACGAACGGCTTGCCGGCGCGGGTGCAAAGGCGGTGGAGTTCGCGCGCGAATACTTCCTTGCCGGTACCGGTTTCCCCTTGCACCAGCACCGGAAGTTCGGCATCCAGTACACGCCGTGCGCGTTCCAGCCTGCGTTCGACCTCGGGGTCGAACAACGGCGCATCGTGTTCGTTCGCCCGCCGCGCGGGCGAGATCGTGATCGGAGACTGCGTGCTGCGCCGGCTCGTCCGTGCCGGGTGGTGATCGTCCACGTGTCCGTACAACGCGCGGCCTTGCAGATCGAACAACATCCCCTGCTGGCGCAGCCGGCTCAGCGGCTCATCGAACAACGCGTCGTAGCGTGCGCGGCCGAGCTCGTCGCGGCCCAGTTGGAACAATTTCAGGCCGGCATGGTTGGCCGCCACCAGGCGTCCGGCACGAAAGGCGAGCAGGGCTTCGCGGGCGGTACCGAGCAGGGCCTGGTCATGGTGCAGCCGCAACAGTTCGCAATCGGCGATGCCGCCGTCGAAATATCGGTGCTCGATACTGGTGACCGCGCGTCGCGCCAGACTCAGCGCATGCATGTGCTGAAGGCGCGCATCGCCGGAGATGTCGAGCACGCCGACCAAGTGCCCATGAGGATCGAAGATCGGTACGGCGGCGCAGCTGAGAATGCTGTGCGGCGCGAGGTAGTGCTCGCCGCCATGCACCTCGATCGAGCGGCTTTCCACGATCGCGGTGCCGATGGCATTGGTGCCGACCACGGTCTCGCTCCAACAGACACCGGGCATCAACGCGACCCGGCCGGCTTTGTCGAGAAAACCCGAGCTGCCTTCGGCATCGAGTATCCAGCCGGCTTCATCGGTGAGCAGCACGATGCTGCCGGCGGCGGCGGCGTCGGCAGACAGGTCTTCCAGTTCCGTGCGTGCGCGCCGCCACAGCGTCTCGTGACGCTCGCGCAGTTCGCGCAGCCCGCCCGCGCTGACGGGTTCGATCGCCGAAGGCGCCTCGCTGGCCAGGCCCTGGCGCTGACAACGCCGCCACGATTTCAGGATGGTATCGGGTACCTGCCCAGCCGGTGCGTTGCCGCGCTCGAAGAACGCATGCCGAGCCTGGCAGAGTTGCTGATAGGGAGAAGACGTTGCCATTGCATAGCCTTGTTGTCGCAATTTGCGACAGTTCATGAGGATGCTGTAGCAATAAACATCACGTTTTCCGCTACTGCGCAATCACCGGCGATGCTGCATTGCAGCGCAAACTGCGACAACCTGTCGCATGCCGGGCTACGACGGCGTGATGCGGCGCAGCAGCGAAAAGTTGGCACCGGCCTTGCAATACAGGGGTTACCCATCGGGCTTTCCCGACGCATTGCAGGAGACATTGATGAACGCTGTTACGTCCACCAAGCCGCTCGCCACCGATCCGCAGTCGATCTTCAAGCCACGCTACGGTAATTTTATCGGCGGGCGCTGGCTCGAGCCCCTCAGCGGGCAGTACTTCGATAACACCACGCCGATCAGCGGCAAGGTATTCACCTCGGTGGCGCGGTCCAACGCCGACGACATCGAGGCGGCGCTCGACGCCGCGCACGCGGCCAAGGACGCGTGGGGCAAGGCGTCGGCCACCGAGCGCGCCAACGTGCTGCTGAAGATCGCCGACCGCATCGAGCAGAACCTCGAGCTGTTGGCCTACGCCGAGACCTGGGACAACGGCAAGCCGGTACGCGAAACCCTCAATGCCGACGTGCCGCTGTGTGCCGACCACTTCCGCTATTTCGCCGGCGCGATACGCGCGCAGGAAGGCGGGCTGTCCGAGATCGACCACGACACCGTGGCCTACCACTTCCACGAGCCGCTGGGCGTGGTAGGCCAGATCATTCCGTGGAACTTCCCGTTGCTGATGGCGTGCTGGAAGCTGGCGCCGGCCCTGGCGGCGGGCAACTGCGTGGTGATGAAGCCGGCCGAGCAGACCCCCGCGTCGATTCTGGTGCTGATGGAGGTGATCGGCGACCTGTTGCCGCCCGGCGTGCTCAACGTGGTCAATGGCTTCGGCCTGGAGGCCGGCAAGCCCCTGGCCAGCAACCCGCGCATCGCCAAGATCGCCTTCACCGGCGAGACCAGCACCGGTCGCTTGATCATGCAGTACGCCAGCCAGAACCTGATCCCGGTGACGTTGGAGCTGGGCGGCAAGTCGCCAAACATCTTCTTCGCCGATGTGATGGCCGAGGACGACGACTTCCTCGACAAGGCCGTCGAAGGTTTCGTGCTGTTTGCGTTCAACCAGGGCGAAGTCTGTACCTGTCCGTCGCGCGCGCTGGTGCAGGAGTCGATCTACGAGCGCTTCATCGAAAAGGCGCTCAAGCGCGTGGCGGCAATCAAGCAGGGCAATCCGTTGGACCTGAACACCATGGTGGGTGCGCAGGCCTCCGGCGAGCAGCTGGAGAAGATCCTGTCCTACATCGACATCGGCAAGCAGGAAGGCGCCGAGTTGCTGATCGGTGGGGAGCGCAACGTGCTCGAGGGAAATCTGGCCGAGGGCTTCTACGTCAAGCCAACGGTGTTCAAGGGCCACAACAAGATGCGGATCTTCCAGGAAGAGATCTTCGGGCCGGTGCTGTCGGTCACCACGTTCAAGGACGAGGCCGAGGCGCTGGAGATCGCCAACGACACCTTGTACGGACTCGGTGCCGGCGTGTGGAGCCGCGACGCTTCGCGCCTGTACCGCATGGGCCGCGCGATCCAGGCCGGCCGCGTGTGGACCAACTGCTATCACGCCTACCCGGCGCATGCCGCCTTCGGTGGCTACAAGCAGTCCGGCATCGGTCGTGAGAATCACAAGATGATGCTAGACCACTACCAGCAGACCAAGAACCTGCTGGTGAGCTACTCGCCCAAGGCGCTGGGCTTTTTCTGAACACCGCCGCGCGGCGACCTGCCGCGCGACGGCAATTGACTTGGATCAAGGCCCTGCCCGCGATTCCGCGGCAGGGTGGTCCCATCCACTCTCCAAAGGAGTATGCAGTGAACAAGACAATGAAGGCCGCCGTGGTTCGCGAGTTCGGCAAGCCGCTGGTGATCGAAGAGGTGGAAGTGCCGCGTCCGGCCGCCGGGGACATTCTGGTCAAGATCGAGGCCTGCGGTGTGTGCCACACCGACCTGCACGCCGTCGAGGGCGACTGGCCGGTCAAGCCCAATCCGCCGTTCATTCCCGGCCATGAAGGCGTAGGCAACGTGGTGGCGGTGGGCGCCGGGGTCAAGCACATCAAGGAAGGCGATCGCGTCGGCATCCCGTGGCTGTACTCGGCGTGCGGCCACTGCGAACACTGTCTAGGCGGCTGGGAGACGTTGTGCGAGGCGCAGCAGAACAGTGGCTATTCGGTCAACGGCGGCTTCGCCGAGTACGCGCTGGCCAATGCCGAC
>JAATFS010000085.1 GCA_015655035.1 Lysobacterales bacterium
ATCATCTCAGCGCGAACTGGCAACTAAAAGCGTCTTACAACTATCGCCTCTACGACCACGACTCGCAGCTGTTCATGGCCTACTCGTCCACAGGCCTGGACCCGGTCACCGGAGAGGGCCTGCTGGGCTGGGGCTACAAGAGCCCGTACAAGACCACCGCGCGTCTGGGCGACATCACGCTCAACGGCCGCATCCAGCTGTTCGGCCGCGAGCACGAAGCCATGTTGGGCGCGAGTGTGGCCCACAGCGAGGGCACCGAGTGGTATTACCCGGCGGACTTCAGTGGCGCGGCATTTGGCCTGCTGCCCGGTTTCCCCTACGCCGGCGACGCGATCCCCGAACCGACCTGGAACCCGCGCATTTTCTACACCCGTTTGGACCAGCGCCTGAAACGCGTGTTCGGAGCGACCCGGTTGTCGCTGAGCGATCGGCTCAAGCTCATCGTCGGCTTCAACTGGGCCGAATATCACCGCGACGGCCTCGATGCCGAAGGCACCCCATTCACCCAAACCGAGGACAATCTCAGCCCCTACGCCGGCCTGACCTGGGACTTCAGCGACAGTGTGCTTGGCTACGCCAACTATTCCTACATCTACCAGCCGCAAGACCAGTACAACATCGACCACGACTACATCGACCCGAGCAAGGGCGTGAACTACGAAGTCGGGATCAAGGCCGAATGGCTGGACAAGCGCCTGCTGACCACGCTGGCCTGGTTCAACGCCAAGCAGGAAGGTCTGGCCACCTATGCCGGAACAGTCTTCGAATCCGGCTATGCCTATGCCTACTACACCGGCATCGACATCGAATCCAGGGGTTTCGAGTTCGAGGCCACCGGCAAGATCAACGAATACACCGACCTTGTTTTCGGCTACACCCACCTGAAGATGAGCGGACAAGACGGTGGCGACACCTACACCTGGGTACCGCGTCGCACCGCCAACTTGCTGCTCAGCATGCGTGTGCCGAGCCATGAGGCGCTGTCCTTCGGTCTCGGCGGTCGCTGGCAGAGCAAGGTCTCCAACACCGACAGCTACAGCGGATACCGCGTGCGCCAGGGGAGTTATGCGCTGCTTGACGCCTTCGCCGCCTGGGACATCCGCCCCAACGTCACCTTGCGCGCCAACGTAGGCAACCTCACCGACGAGAAATACATCAGCAGCCTGTATATCGCCAGTTACTACGGCGCCCCGCGCACCTACTCGCTCACGCTGGACTGGCGTTTCTGAACGACAGATTCCCCGCGTGACACCGAGCTTGCCGGCTGACCGCCTCAGCCGAGCAAGCACCGCGCTAAGGCCGCTCTGCGCCCATCCATCCTTTCAGCCGCGCCGGCACATGCCGCCCGAGTGCGGGATGGCGATCGATCGCGCGATCGATACCCGTGGCATCGCCATCGCGCACGTGTGTATCCAGGAAGGCCAGCACTAGGTCACCGATCACCGCCAACGCCTCGTCACCTGCGATCTCGCCCACGCGCTCTTCGCGCTTCGGACCGTCCAGCAGGGTCACGAGGTCCGTGAATCCCAGGTGGCGGATGCCATCCACACGCACGCGCACCACATCGCGGTCCTCGCCGGTAGCGCTCCAGGATTCATAGGCCAGGTCGTTTGGGCTGAAATCCGGGTCCCGGGGCTGGCCTTCGAACAGGCTGTAGCGTGTCCAGTCGCTCAACATGAGCAGCAATGGCCGTCCGACCGGCCGGTCGTAAAGCGCCGGGTCGAAGTTCTGACCGTCGAGGTTCACCGCCGCCCGGCAGGCGTCCACCAACCGGCAAGTCGTCGCCGACGTGGCGCCGCCGAACGACATCCCGGCGAAGGCCAGGCGACTGCGATCGGCGCCCACCAGCACATCGCGCAACACCCCAGGTTCGTTGCCGTCGAGGATGGCCTTGGCAACGGCCAGCGTATCGTCACGCCACTGGATAAATGAACGGCCGATCCGGGTACCGGCAAGGGCGCTGTCATAGCCGGCCAACGCCTCCCGGCGCACGCCGATATCCGCCCCTCCCGCCAGCGCTTGCAACGCCTTCGCGAATCGCGGATCGTCACCCTCGCTGGCGATCTGAGTTGCGATGACACGCCCATCCTCCAGCCGGATGTCCGTGGCGTCGCGCGGATGCGCGATCGACACCACGATGTAGCCATGACTGGCCAAACGCGCGGCAAGCACGCTGTTCTGCTCCGGATACAGGAAAAAGCCATGGCTGAAGACGACCACCGGGAAACCGTCCACACGTCGCGCCGGCGATGCCCCCAACCGCACCGCCATGCGGGCGGTCGTCATTGACTGCAGCTCGTCTGCCGCGTAGCGGAAGTTCCGCGCGATGGCTGGCACCGTCACCGCAGCCACATCGCCTTGCAGGTAGGCAGCGCCATCGGCAACGCGCCCCTTGGCCGGATACCACACCACCGCAGGCAACCGCCGCGGCCCGCTGGCCGGATCCCCGGCATCGAGTCGTCGCGAGGAATCGACGAACTCGGCCCTGATCTGGCCGACGGCATACTTGCCGTCCGGTGCTGGCAATGCAGGCACCGCAGCCCCTGCCACCGTGGCCCATGCCGCGATGGCCATGGACATCAACGAAAATCCCATAGTCAAATTCCTTGGTGAATGAAAAGGTGCGAATGGCCGCTGCCGGCACCGGCCACCTCCCGACGGTCAAATGATGGGGCGATAGCCACCCATGCGCCTGACAACCGGCTAATTGACCAGCGGCCCACCCACGAACGCCTGAGCCTGGCCAAAGCGGTCGCGCGGTCGCTCAGCGAGTACAGCCTGCATTGCCATCGCACGCACCAGCGTGGGACTGGCACCGAACGCGAGCTTGAACGCACGCGTAAAGCTCCCAGGGCATTCGTAGCCACACTCGATCGCGATGTCGATCATCGATAAGTCACCCTTGCTCACCAGCACCATCGCTTTCGACAGTCTGACCTGCTTGTAGACCTGCCCAACGCTGCCGCGAAAAAGCACCTGGAAGCCATATTGCAGCTTCTTGACCGTCATGCCGACGGCGGCCGCGAGTTCGGCCACGCTCAAAGGCTCGGCCAGGTTTTCCTCAATGACCTGCCGGGCGAGCCTCACCTTGCCGATGTCGGCGCGCCGCATCACCGGGCCATCGGCATCGGCGCCCTCGGCATACGCTTGGATCGCCGCGCACACTATCTCGATCGACTTCGCGATCAGATAGAGCCGCCGTAGCTCACCCTCGTAGGGACAGTCCAGCGCCTGGGTCGCTGCGATGCTCCCGCCACTGCCCAGCGGCACGTGGCACAGGTCGATCGGCGTGCGGTGGAGAATGTAGTCGCGGAAAATCGCGGGCAACGCTTGGACGTCCAGGCCCAGCACGTCGCGAACCCGGTCGCACCGCAGGAATATCGAGACGTAGCGCAGCGGGCGATGCGGCTCGTACACGGTATGCACCGCATCGCCGCGCGGAAGGCCATAGAACGTACAGAACCCATGCGCGAGCTCCTCTCCGCCAATGCCACCTTCGGTGGAAATCGTGCTCCGCCCCTGGATCATCGCGCAGAAGACCAGATGATCATCATGGCGATGCGACCGCGAGATCCGGCATGCGGCGCGGAAATCGACCACCGCCATCGAGAACGCATCATCGAGCTGATGGAATTCCCAGCCGCCATCCCCCACGGCCTCGTCGTAGCGATGACGGAAGCCATGCCCAGAGACGAGCGGCTCGCGCCGACCTTCGAGCGCCGTGGCGCCGCGCCAGCGCCCCGCTTCCCCCGGCTGGCCGGCGCAGCCCAACATTTCCTCGATAGTACGATCATGGAGGATCATCAGGCATCACCTTGGTATTTGGCCGAACCGCGGACCTCATGTCCGCCGTCGCACCTCGGGCCGCCCGCATCCGTGTCGGTCCACCCCTCATAAAAATCCGGCTCGCACCCACTGTCCAGTGACGGCCCCGAGCAACCGATTTCCGCCAAGCCATTGTTCTACGTGAAAAAACCTCGGCAACCACGCAATAATCCAGCGTGAGGGCAGGGAAAAACGCACCTACACGATGCTTTGATGGCGTGAATACGCCGTGGATTTCTCCCCTCACTGCCTCGCACGCAAGCGGGAATCATCCATCACCACCGACCAAGAGCCCTACCCCGCATGTCGCAAAAAGATTCCCTCGACCGGATCGACCTGAAGATTCTCCAGGCCTTGCAAGAGGATGCCCAGATCAAGAACCGCGTGCTAGCCGATCGCGTTGCACTGTCGCCCAGCGCATGCCTGCGCCGGATCCGCGACCTGGAGACGCGGGGCTTGATCACCGGCTACCGTGCCCACATCGCGATCGAC
>JAATFS010000300.1 GCA_015655035.1 Lysobacterales bacterium
GGCAACTGCTGCAGCCACACGTGGCGGATCGCCACCGCCGCGCCCAGCCCGGCACACAGCAGGCACAGCACCACATAGCCGGCACGCCCCATGCGCGCGTTCGGCGCGTGCACGGCTCCGATCAGAAAGGCGATGCCCAGCGCGATGAAGGCGCCCCGCTGCAACGTGCACAGCGGGCAGGGCGTAAGCCCGCCGAAGAACTGGGTGTACAGCGCGTAGAGCAGCACGCCTGCGCAACCGGCGAGGCCGGCCAGAAAGCGCTGGCGGAAGCTCCATGCCAGCGGGTTGAAGGAAAGACCGTAAGCGGAAGCGCGCATCGGAGAAGTACTCGGAGCGACAGTGCAGCAAGCATGCCGTGCCTGCGGTGGTGCTGCATTGACTTGCATCAAGCCGGTGCACGGTACCGGCCGTGCGCTGTTGGCGCTGTCCCTTCTAGCGAACGGCGCCTTGCCCCATGCCGATCTGAGTGGCGGCAGGCAGAGCTGGCCGCCTAGATGCACGCCGACGGTCGATGTCGATTCAGCCCTGGGCGGGCGTCTCGAGGCGCTGGCGCAAGGCGTCCAGCGTCGCCTGCAGCTCGGCCACTGTGGTTTCCAGGGCCTGCACGCGTGCTTCCAGCGCCGGGTCGGCGGCCGCTGCGGCGCTGCGCGAAGCCGGCGCGGCGGCCATCAGGGCATCGACGTCCACCTCGCCGCTGAGCAGATGCACGAAGCGTTCCTCGCGCTGGCCGCTGGCACGTGGCAACTGCAATGCCAGGCCGCGCTGCACCAGGCGGTCAAGGTGGTGGCGCACGTCGTCGGCGTCGTTGAAGCGGGCCAGGCGCTCGCTGCGCGCGAACAGCTCGTGCAGCGTTTGCGCGCCGCGCAGCAACAGCAGTCCGAGCAATGCGACTTGTTGGCGGGTCAGGTCCAGCGCGCTTTCCAACTTGTGTTCGTAGCGCTCGGCGCGCGAAGAAAACTGTTGGCGGACCAGCCCCAGCGTCTCCAGTTGGCGCAGCGCGTGGTGCACCGTACCGGTTTCCAGCGCCAGTACCGGCTCGCGCGCGGTCTTCTGGTTGGCCGCGCCCTGGGCCGCGTTGACGGTCAGCGGGTAGGCGTCCGGCGTGGTGGCCTCCTTCTCGATCAGGCAGCCGAGCACTCGCGCCTGGGCAATGTCGAGCACGGGCGGGGTGGAAGAGTCGGTCACGGGCGGCATCCTAAGGAGGGCAGCTCGCAAGCATAGGCGTATCGGTGGCCGCTTGCTGTGGCAGTTCGCCATCGCCGCAGACCGCCATGCGCAGAGCGCTGGTAAAATCGCCGTACTTCTTCCCGGTGATGTCATGCGCGCTTCTGTTGCAGTCCCGTTCTCCTTTCTCGTGGGTGCCGCCCTGGCGCTGTCTGCGTGCACGTCCGCGCCGGTGCAGGGTGCGCTGGTGCCGACGGCGGTTACCGATGCTGCGCCGCCGCTGGTCAGCGACGACAATCTCAATGCGGTGCTGTGGATGCAGCGCTCGGAGGAATACCGGGCGTTGGCCGAGCAGACCTATCGCGCCGCTGCGGGTACGCTGGATCGCGCGCTGAAGCAAAAACATTGGGATGCGCTGGTGCCCGCCGAGCGCGGCAACGCCGTTACCAGGCTCAAGCCGGCGGTGGTGATGGACATCGATGAAACCGTATTGGACAACTCGCCCTACCAGGCGCGCCTGGTGCGCGACGGCAAGGAATATGACGAACCGAGCTGGGACCGGTGGGTGGCCGAGAAGAAGGCCAAGGCGATTCCAGGCGTGGTGGATTTCGCGCGCGCGGCCAATGCGAAGGGCGTGACCGTGCTGTACATCTCCAACCGCGCCGTGCACTTGAAGGACGCCACGCTCGCCAACCTGCGCGCCGAGGGCCTGCCGGTGGCCGATGACAGCGTGTTCCTGGGCCTGGGGAGCGTGGTCGAGGGATGCATGCAGAAGGGCAGCGAGAAAAACTGTCGCCGCCAGCTGGCCGGGCGTACGTACCGCGTACTGATGCAGTTCGGCGACCAACTGGGCGACTTCGTTGAGGTCAGCGCCAATACCGAGCAGGCTCGCGGGCAGCTGCTGCAGCAGTACCACGACTGGTTCGGCGAGCGTTGGTGGATGCTGCCCAATCCGAGCTACGGCGGCTGGGAGTCGGCCACCTTCGGCAATGACTTCCGCAAGCCCTGGAACGACCGTCACGCAGCCAAGCGCGCGGCGCTGGAGGTGGCCCCATGAGCCGTCTGCCCCTGGCGTTGAGCGCGCGCGAACGGCTGATCTTCGCGCTGGACGTACCCGGTCGAGCCGAGGCCATCGAGTGGGTCGAGCGGCTTGGCGATGCGGTGTCGTTCTACAAGATCGGCATGGAATTGCTGGCCTCGGGCGAATACTTCGATGTGCTAGATGAACTGGCCAAGCGCAACAAGCGCGTATTCGTCGACCTGAAATTCTTCGACATCCCGGCGACCGTGGCGGGCGTGATCGGCCGGCTCTCGCAGTGGCCGGTGAGCTATTGCACGATCCACGGCTGGCATCCGGCGATGATGGAAGCCGCCGCTGCC
>JAATFS010000301.1 GCA_015655035.1 Lysobacterales bacterium
GCGATCAGGGCGTTCTCGGTGATCTCCAGTTCCAGCCGATGCGCAGGCAATTGGGTGCTACTGAGGATATCCAGCACCCATTTGTGCAAGGTCGAGTCCAGTTGCGCGGGGGCGATATTCACTGACAGTTTGAGCGGGTCGGGCCAGTGAGTGGCCTCCTGGCATGCTTGTCGCATTGTCCATTGGCCGACTTGCCGGATCAGGCCGATTTCCTCCAGCAACGGCAGGAAATCGCTCGGCGCCAACATGCCTCGCAGCGGATGATTCCAGCGCAGCAGTGCTTCGAATCCCTGGATGCGTTTGCTCTTCAGATCCACCAGCGGTTGGTAATGGAGTACGAACTGCCGGTCCACGATCGCCTGCCGCAGGTCGATGTCGAGCTGGCGGCGCTGTTGCATCAACGCATCCATCTCCGGCTCGAAGAAGCGGAAACGCCCACGCCCTTCCGCCTTCACCCGGTACAGCGCCAGGTCGGCATTCTGCAACAGGCGCTCGGAGGTGATGGCAGCATCGTCGGCGATGGCGATACCGATGCTGGCGCCGACCACGGCCTGGTAGCCATCGAGCGCGTAGGGAGCCTCCAGCGTTTCCAGCAAGCGCGAGGCCAGGTCGGAGATCTGCCCGGGCGTGCTGGTCTCGGTCAGCAACACCACGAACTCGTCGCCGCCCAGGCGCGCCACCAGGTCGTGGGAGCGCACCTGGGCGTTCAGCCGCGAGGCTACCTCGCACAGCAGGGCATCGCCCATGGGATGGCCCAGCGTGTCGTTGATCTCCTTGAAGCGGTCCAGGTCCAGGCACAGCAACGCGGCAGGCTCGCCGTTGCGCTTGCTGGCGATCACCCGGGTGAGCCGCTCCATGAGCAGGTGGCGATTGGCCAGCCCGGTCAATGGATCGTGCTGGGCCAGATAGGCGATATGGGCCTGGGCTTTGCGGCGCGCATCGACGTCCTCGAGTACGCCGGCCCAGCCGTTGTTGTCGTCGGCCTCCAGCCGCGCCCCGCGCGAGCGCACCCAGCGCCAGGCCCCGGTGGCGGTGCGGACCCTGAATTCGATGTCCAGGGCCTGCCTGTGCTGGACGCTTTCCCGGGCGGCGATCTCGATCTGGGCCAGGTCTTCGGGGTGGACGGATTGAAGCCAGCCCTGGCCCAGTGCCTGATCCGGATCCTGGCCGGTCAGTTCGCTCCATCCGGTGCTGCTCACGATATTGGCATCCGGGTCGCTCTGCCAGAACACCAGGGCGCCGGCCCCGGCCACGGTCCGGTACAGGTTCTGGCTGCGGTCCAGCGTACGCGCCATGGCCTTGGCTTTCTCGGCGCGCAGGTGCAAGGCGCGTTCGGCATCGCTGATGCTTTCCTGCAACGCCACGAATTCGGTGATGCTGGAACTTGGCGGCTGCCTATCGTCGTCGTTGCTGTCGTTTCCGTCTGCCACCGCACGGCTACGGCGCGCCAGCGCCCGGACCGGCATCAGGATGTGCCGGCTCAATTGCTGGCTTGCCAGCAACGCGATGATGATGCCGATCACCCCGCCGATGCCGATGCCGACCAACGGCTCCTGCCAGCGAGCCTGGAAGGTCTGGAGCGGCTCACCGACCACCAGGGCCCAGCCTGGAGCGGCCTCGAGCAGCTGGAATGCGAAAATGATGTGTCCGCCTTCCTTTGTCTTGGCCTCGAAGTGGCCATTGCTGGTGCCAAGCGACGTGAGGGAAGCCCAATCGGGGACCTGCTGTCCGAGGAACCGTTCGGGATTGCGCGAGCGTGCGGCGATGCGTCCGCTGCGATCGACCACGGCCACCAGGAGGCTCTGGCTGGCGGGCGAGGTCGAAATCGCGTCGATCAGGTGGTTCGAGCGCAGCACCAGCGCGGTGGCGCTGGCTTTCCCGCCGCCGCCCTTGGCGTCCGGTACGGCGATGGCGACCAACGGCGTCTTGTTGTCGCGCTCGGCGAAGAACAGATCCGAGATCTGCGGTGCGCCGCTGCTGATGGCATTCTCCATCAGGCCGGCCGGCAGTAGTCGAGATGCCACCGGATCGAGGCTGGATATCATCCGGGTCTCGCTGCCGCTGGCCTTGGCTTGCCGCCAGCGTGTGGAGGCTTCCTCCAGGCCGACCAGGGTACTGGTGTCGTGCAGCAGCGCGATGGTGGAAATATTGTCGATGAGGCTGCGGTCCACCGCATGGGCCATGGTGGTGGCGGTTTCGATCAGGCGTTCACTCGAATCCAGGCGCAGGCGTTCTGCGGCTATCCACATGGTGAGCAGGCCTGCCGCCATCAATGGCAATACCGCGGCAACGATGAGGATATGCAGATGCGTCCGCAAGCTGAGCGTTCGGCGTTTGCCATCAGGAGCCTGCCGCGCAATGGATGTCATGGCGTTCCTTCTGTAGCTGCCGGCCGCAGTCGACCGCTTTTTTCGGACGAGTGGCAGGGTAATTTGTGGGCACGAAGCGGCCTTTGCCGCAGCATAGGCCGCAGATTCGAGTGCGTGCAACAGGAGCCTGCCGGGTATATCCCAGGGCAGGCGCGGCGAATGCTTATGCCGGCGCCGTCAGTCGTTGCAGATCGATGGAGTCCTTCTCCACCCGCAGTACCGAACCTTGCTCGTACCAGTCGCCGAGTACGATCCGCGTGCGCGTGCGGGCATCGGCCACTGATGTGTGGATCGCCGGGCGATGCGTATGGCCATGGATCATCCGTGCCACGCCATAGCGTGCGAACCAGGCTTCGACCTCGGTCGGCGACACATCGGTGATGGTCTCGAATTGCGCATTGCTTTCCCGCTTCATCTCCGACTGGCGGGCCTGGCTTGCCGCACGGGCCTGCTGGGCGAAGGCGATGCGGGCCTGCAACGGCTGTGCAAGGAATTGCGCAATGAACTCCGGAGCTCGGGTCTGCACGCGGAACGCCTGGTAGGCGGTATCGTCGGTGCACAGCAGATCGCCGTGCAGCACCAGCGTGGGTTGACCGTACAGGTCGATCACGCTGGGGTCGGGCAAGATCCGGAAACCGGCGCGGCGGGCGTACTGCTCGCCAACCAGGAAATCCCGGTTGCCCGGCATGAAGAAGATCGGCACGCCGGTATCGGCGAGCGCGCGAAGCGCGGTGGCGACGGCATCGCCGGTGGGAGACGGGGTGTCGTCGCCGATCCAGGCTTCGAACAGGTCGCCCAGGATATACAGCGCTTCGGCAGCGCGTGCCTCGTCCCGTAGGAAGCGCAGGAACAGATCGGTTATCGCCGGGCGGGCCGGATCCAGATGCAGGTCGGAGATGAACAGGGTCGTCATCCGGATATTGTAGTGGAGCGGGAGGGTGCCGCCGGGAAAGGGCTTCACCGGCGCCACGGATGCCGGAACGTGCGGGTACGGCGAATCCCCGATCCTGCGGCTTATCCGATCACTCCCCATAGCGAGGCACTGGCCAGCGCGACGCCGATCGCGGTGGCGGCGACCACATCGCTGGGGTAGTGCAGCCCCAGCACCACGCGCGACAGCGCTACGCAGGCCGAGAACGGTATCAGCAGCGGTGCCAGCCACGGGTAGTAGGCCAGGGCGACGATGCTGAAGGACACCGCATGCAAGGTATGCCCGGAAGGGAAGCTGAACTCGTCCAGCGGCGCCACCCAGGCGCGGATACGCAGATCGGCGGCATACGGGCGCGGCCTGCGGGTCCAGCGCTTGAGCAGCTTGTACAGGGTGAGTGCCAACACCCCGGTCACGGCCATGTGGGCGGAAGCGCGCACGCCCTCCAGTCCATCCACGACCACCAGTGCGCCCATCAACGCATACCAGAACACCCCATCGCCGAGCCGGCTGATCGACGCGAAGAAACGCCGCACGCGCTGGCGCCGGCACCAGTGGTTGGCGCGCCGGCACCAGCGGGTTTCATGCCCGCGCAGCAGCTCAAGCCGCGTCGACCGCATAGCGCCCCCGTAATGGACCCAGCCCCAGCAGCATCGCCTCGAAGTCACCAACGACCTTGTCCGGGTGCAGTTTCTTCATGGTGTGTGCGGCGGTCGTACCCATGCTGCGACGTAACGAATCGTTGTCGGCCAGGCGAATCGCGGCCTCGATGAACGCCTCGTCGCTGTCGACTGCCGCGCCGGTGATGCCATCGCGCAGGTACTCGCGCGCTGCGCCGTAGTCGAAGGCCACCGTGGCCACGCCGCTGGCCATGGCTTCCAATGTCACGTTGCCGAAAGTCTCGCTGCGGCTGGGGAACAGGAACAGATCGCCGCTGGCGAAGTGGCGTGCCAGCGCGTCGCCACGCTGCACCCCACAGAAGATGAAGTCCGGATTCTCGCGGGCGAGTTTCTCGCGCATGGGACCGTCGCCGACCCACACGAAACGCGCCTTGGGCCGCACTTGCTGTAGCCGGCGGAACGCGCGCACCGCGACTGGCAGATTCTTCTCGCTGGCAATGCGGCCAACGTAGATCGCCGCAAAACCCTCGCCTTCGATGCCCCAATCCGCACGCAGCGCGGCATCGCGTCGTTGTGGATCGAATTGCAGGGCGTCGACCGCGCGCGCCAGCAACTGTACGCGCTCGAATCCACTGTCGCGCAGGAACTGCTGCAATTCGCGGGTGGGCACCAGCGTGGCCTGGGCCTGGTTGTGGAAACGCCGCATCCAGCGCAGTGCCGTGCCTTGCAGCCAGGCCGCGCCGTAGTCGGACAGATACTCATCGAACCGGGTGTGGAAGCCGGTCGCTACCGGAATGCCGAGCCGGCGCGCGGCACGCATCGCCGACCAGCCCAGCGGGCCTTCCGTGGCCACGTAGATCGCATCCGGCGGCGCATCCTGCCAATGCCGGGTGAGGCGTTGGGTGGCCGGCAGGCCGAACTTGAGGCCGGGATAGCGCGGCAGCGCCGCGCCACGCACCAATACGGTTTCTTCGCCGCTGATCTCGTCGGCCTGGCGTGGTCGTACCACTTCGACCCGGTGCCCGCGTGCGCGCAGCCCCAGCTCCAGCCCATGCACGGTCAGGGCGACGCCGTTGACCTCCGGCGGATAGGTTTCGGTGACGATCGCATAACGCATTGCTGCTCTCCCCGTTTGCGCCAGCTTCGCGGCAGGCGATGGCAGGGATGTGTCGGTTTGGCGTCGGTGCGATGACGGCCGGGCCACCGCCCTGTGGCTGTGGCGGCTGATGCCTGCCCGGTTTCGGGGGAAGGCATCGAGACTGGCCAGGGGTTCGCGGTTGGCCGACGGCCGAGTCCCGGCGGGACAGGGTGGATCAGGCCACGAACGGCTTGAAGGCGATGCCCAGTCCCGCCATGCCGTCCACTTCGCCGATCAGGTCGGCGCGAAGCAACGGCCGCGAATCGATCCAGCTCTGCGACAGGATCAGTGCCAGCCGATTGTCCTCGGCGGTCAGTTCGAGCGTGGGGATGGGATCGGATTCGTGCGCGCGATGCAGCAATACCGCCAGCCGCAGCAGCGCCGCCATGCGTCGCGTAGGCAGCACCAGGCGATCGGGCAGGGCGTCGAATGCGCTCTTGGGAACGTTGCGGCGATGCGTGCGTACCAAGGCTGCGAGCACTTGCTGTTCCTGGCGCGAGAAACCGGCGATATCCGAGTTCTCGAGAATGTAGCTGCCGTGCACGTGGTACTGGCTGTGCGCGATGATCAGGCCGAGTTCGTGCAGGTGCGCAGCCCAGCCGATCATGCGTTCATCGTCCATGTCCAGCGACCATGAGTTCGCCGCCTGGTCGAACAGGCGGCGAGCAGTGCCTTCCACGCGCGCGGCCTGATTGTCGTCGATCCCATAGCGCTGCATCAGCGCGCCGACCGAGTTGTCGCGCGGATCGTTCTCGCTGCCGCGACCGAGCATGTCGTAGAGAATGCCTTCGCGCATCGCTGCCTTGCTGACCATCAGCGTTTCCAGCCCCAGTGCCTGGAATGCGGCCTCCAGTACCAGAATCCCGCCGGCGATGATCGGCCTGCGTTCGGATGACAGCCCCGGCAACTGGATGTCCTCGATGCGCTTGGCCTTGAGCAGTTCGTCGCGCAATGCCGGCAGCGCCTGCGCGGTGATCGCGCCCTTGGTCAGCTTCATCGCCGCGCAGATCTCGCCGATGGCCTTGTGCGTGCCGGACGAACCGATCGCCTCGTGCCAGCCCAGTGCCTTGTACTGGTTGGCGAACTGCTGGAACTCGGCGCCGATCTCGGTCAACGCGTCCTTCCACTTCTTCTTCGACAGCTTGCCGCCGGGAAAGAACCGCCGCGTACTGGCGATGCAACCGGCTTGCAGGCTTTCGCGCTCCAGCGTCTGGAAGCCGCGGCCGATGATGAACTCGGTCGAGCCGCCGCCGATGTCGATGACCAGCCGGCGCTCCTCCGGCTTGGGAGGCTGCGCATGTGCCACGCCCAGGTAGATCAGGCGTGCTTCCTCGCGCCCGCTGACCACTTCGACGGCGTGGCCCAGCGCGGTTTCGGCTGGCATCAGGAAGGTCTGCGGCGAGCGCAGCTGGCGCACGGTATTGGTAGCCAGGGCGCGGACCCGCAGCGACGGCACTTCGCGGATGCGCTGGCCGAAACGGGCCAGGCACTCGAGCGCGCGCTGGCGTGCCTCGTTGGATAGCCCGCCCTTGCCATCCAGGCCATCGGCCATGCGCACGGTCTCGCGCAATCGGTCCACGACCTGCAATTGCCCCAGTTGATAGCGGGCGATCACCATATGAAAGCTGTTGGAACCCAGGTCGATGGCAGCGAGAAGATCGCCATCCTGAAGGGGCGGGGACACAGGAGAGTTCGTCGGCATTGCGAAATGTTAGCCGATGGCGAGCATCGGCCGTGAGCGCAGCCTCATAACGCGTCCATCAAGGTCATCTGGGCCGAGTGCGGGGTTTCGCCGGGCGCGGGCGTGCGCCTGTGGTAGATGCCCTGAGCGTCGAGCTCCCAGGCGGCGACGTTGTCGTCGAGGTAGTTTTGCAGCACCTCGGCATGGATGCGCTGCGCCAGTGCCGGA
>JAATFS010000423.1 GCA_015655035.1 Lysobacterales bacterium
GTTGTTTGCCGGCATCTCCCTGGGGGTGGCCATGTTGTCGGCCACGTCCGTTTCCGCACAGGTCGCCGCGCCGGCCGGCGCCGTCGTCGCGACCGCCGGGATGGAGGCCGACGCCACCACCCTGGATGCCATCAAGGTGCTGCCGCAATTGATGGCGCAGGAGCGCGCGATCGATCTCAAGCGCGAGTCCGACGCCATCCTGGATGCGGTTTCCTCCGACGCCATGGGTAATTATCCGGACAAGAACGTTGCCGAGTCATTGCAGCGCCTGCCCGGCGTGAGCGTCACCCGCGATCAGGGCGAAGGGCGTTTCGTGGTGGTGCGCGGTCTGGACGCGGCGCTCAACACGGTCACCGTCGACGGCCTGGCCATCGGCACCACCGAGACCGGCAGCCGCGCCGCGCCGATGGATCTGATCCCCTCCGAATCGACCGAGCGACTGAAGGTCGTCAAGTCGCCCACGCCGGACATGCCGGGCGACTCGATCGGCGGTGCGATCCAGGTGGAGTCGGCCTCGGCGTTCGACCGCGACGGCCGCGCGATCCGCGCCAAGATCGAGGGCAGCCGCCAGCAGCTCAGCGGCGAGAACAGCCCCAAGGCCTCGATCAACTACAGCGACCTGTTCGCGGGCGGTACTTTCGGCGTCGCCGCCGGCGTGAACTACTCGGACCGCACGTTCGAATCGGACAACACCGAGGGCGAGTACGACGATGCGGCCGACAATGGTGACATGGTCATGGTCGAGCAGCAGCGCCGCAAGTACTACATCGAACGCGAGCGGCTCGGTGCCAACCTCAATCTCGACTGGCGTCCCGACGCAGACAACAAGTACTACCTGCACGCCCTGTACAGCAGGTTCGACGATGCCGAGACCCGCCAGAGCACCGTGCTGGCGCTGGATACCGACAGCATCGTCGCCAACGGTGACGGCAGCTACGACGCAGAGTTCGACAAGATCACCAAGCGGGTTCGCAACCGCACCAAGAAACAGGACACGCTGGCGACCAGCTTCGGCGGCGAGAATCGTCTCGATGGCGCGGTGGTGGACTACCAGGTTGGCTATACCAAGACCCGCGAGCGCGCCCAAGACGAGCTGGAAGGGCGCTTCCAGTACGCTGGCGACGATTTGACGGCCAAGGTCGACCAGAACCGCCGCATGCCGGCGTTCGGCCTGTCCGGCAGCGACTGGATGGAAGTCGGCAACTACGAGTTCGACCGCTTCGTGCGCTCCCCGGGCGAGACCATCGACAAGGAGCGCAGCGCCGGCGTCAACGTGCGTTTCGATGGCGACAACGCCAGTTACAAGTTCGGCTTGCTGGGCCGCTTCCGCGACCGCGATGTGGACGTCGACGAGGTCGAATACCGGGTAGGCCCGGAGGTCGACCTGGCCAGCTGGGCATTGCCGGCGCCGGAGCATCGCGGCAATACCTTGGGGCCGGCGCTGAGCGCGTCCGCCATGCGCGCCTATTGGAACCAGAATGGCGGCCGCTACAGCGTGCGCCCGGGCGACCTGGTGGACACCCAGGTGACCCTGCTGGCCCAGGACTACACCGCCAACGAGGACATCCTGTCCGCCTATGCGATGGGCACTTGGAATCTGTCCCCGGCGCTGCGCGTGATCGCTGGCGTGCGCGTGGAGACGACCCGTTTCGATGCCACCGGCAGTCAGCTCGATCTTGCCGACGATGGCCTGTCGGTAAGCGTTCGGGAAGTCAACAACAACTACACGAACGTGTTGCCGGGCCTGCATGTACGCTGGGATGGCGGCAGCGGCTGGGCGCTGCGCGGCGCGATCAACAAGACCGTGTCGCGCCCAGGGTTCGGGCAAATCTCGCCCAATGCCACCCTCAATACCAGCGATGGCGAAGTCGAACTCGGCAATCCGAACCTGGACCCCTACGAATCGACCAACCTGGACGTGTCGTTCGAGAAGTACATCGGCGACAACGGCATCCTCTCGCTGGGCCTGTTCGGCAAGTCGATCGATGGCTACATCACCGATGTCACCGTGAACAACGATCCGCAGTACGTCGGCTACGACGTCAGTACCGCGATCAACGGCAAGAAGGCCAAGGTTTATGGCGCCGAGTTCAACTGGCAGCAGCAGTTGAACTTCTTGCCGGGTAACTGGAGCGGCCTGCTGGCTGGCGTCAGCGGTACGTTGCTGGATACCAAGTTCGATCCGGACCTGGATGGGCGAGAGGGCGACGACTTCGACCTGCCGCGCGCCTCCCGACATATCTACACGGCCTTCCTGGGCTACGAGAAAAACGGCTTCTCCACCCGGCTGTCGGCGGTGCATCGCAGCGAATATCTGGATGAGATCGGCAAGGCCGGCAACTACGATATCTATGTCGCGCCGAACACCCAGCTCGACTTCAGCCTGAACTACCAGGTCACCTCCGACGTGCAGATCTACTTCGATGCGGGCAACCTGCTGGACGAGCCTCTGGAGCGCTACCAGGGCGACCGTTCGCATACCCAGCAGATGGAAGAGTACGGACGTACCTATGCGATCGGCCTGCGGGTGAACCTGTGATGGCCCGCGTCGCGCTGATAGCTGCACCGCGGTTGGCGGCGCTGGCACTGGCAGGCGCGCTGCTGGTGGCGTGCAATCCACCGCTGCGGCAGCAGGCCGAGCCAGCGGCGGCGACCGACCGCGAGCCCGACGAGAACCCGGCGAAGGATCCGCTGCTGAGCGAGGCCAAAGTGCCGCATACGGTGGTGGCCGAAGCCTTCGTCACCACGCCCACGCCTCAAGACAACCTGGATTCGCCTGCCAGCTGGATCACGCCGCAGGGCCAGCGCTGGGTCATCACCACCGCCAAGAAGTCCGGAGAACTGGTGGTGTTCGACGGCGATACCGGGCAGCGCCTGCGCACGGTGGGTGGCAAGGGCGCCGCGCCGGGTCAGCTCGGCCGTCCCAACGGCATCAGCGTG
Source organism: Lysobacterales bacterium (assembly GCA_015655035.1). Taxonomy (GTDB): domain Bacteria; phylum Pseudomonadota; class Gammaproteobacteria; order Xanthomonadales; family Xanthomonadaceae; genus JAATFS01. The sequence goes on from JAATFS010000423.1 coordinate 2,941, forward strand.
GTCGGCGACCTGGTGCTGGTGGTCGAGCGCGACAATCATCGCGTGCAGGCATTCTCGCTGCCGGACTTCAGGTCGGTGGCGGTGTTCGGCGCGCAGGAGCTGAAGAAGCCGTACGGTCTCTGGGCGCAGCAGAAGGACGGCGGCATCGAGGTCATCGTCAGCGACAACTACATGCTGGGGGCGGACGAGGAGATGGTGCCGGCGTTGGCTGCGCTGGGCCAGCGTTTCCGCCGTTACCGACTGGTGCGCGAAGGCGCTGCCTGGAAGGCGTCGCTGGCGCAGACCTTCGGCGACACCGGCCAGGCCGGTGCGATCCGCATCGCCGAGTCGGTATTCGCCGATGCCGACAATGATCGCCTGTTGCTGGCCGAGGAAGACATGGCCACCGGCACCCGCTTGCGCGAATACAGCCTCTCCGGCGGTCGTTACCTGGGCCGCGATATCGGCGCAGACCTGTACAAGGCGCAGGCCGAGGGCATCGCGCTGCTGGCGTGCAAGGATGGCAGCGGCTACTGGATCGGTACCGATCAGTTCAAGGACCGCAGCGTGTTCCACGTGTTCGATCGCAAGAGCCTGCAGCACCTCGGCGCCTTCGCCGGCAAGCTCACCGCCAATACCGACGGGGTATGGATGGATCCGCACGCCGATGCGCGTTTCCCGCAAGGCGTGTTCTATGCGCTGCACGACGATCAGGCGGTGGCGGCGTTCGACTGGCGCGACATCGCCAGTGCACTGTCGCTGCCGGACTGCGCAAGGTGATCCACATGTCCGTTCCGCAGCTGCTGGGATCGTTGCTGGTCGTCGCGCTTGTGGCCGGCACCGCGCCGTCGCTGCCGGCGCAGGCTGGTCCGTCGGCGCGCCAGGCCGAGCCCAATACCCGGGTTCCCGAAGGCGACCGTGGCCATGCCGCCACGGTGTACCCGGACCGGATCGCGACCTCGCCGGCGCAGGATGCCGCGCATGGTTTTGCGGTGGCCTGGCGCACCCAGGCCAGTGTCGACGCGCCGCGCCTGGAGATCGTGGTGGCCGGTGATGCCCCGGATGTCAGTGCGGGCAATCCACGCGTCGTGATCGCGGCCACGCAGGCGCTGGAAACGCGTAATGGGCGATCCCACCACCACCGTGCCGACGTGGACGGGCTGGAGGCGGACACGCTGTACGCCTGGCGGGTTCAAGGGCAGGGCACCTGGAGCCCGTGGTTCCATTTCCGCACCGCGACCGCCGGGGCCGAGCCGCTGACGCTGCTGTACTTCGGCGACACCCAGAACCAGAACACCTCGCTGGCGACCCGCGTGATCCGCCAGGCCCGGAGGCAGGCTCCAGAAGCGAAGTTGGCCCTGTTCGGCGGCGACCTGGTTTCTGGCGGCGGCGCCGGCCTGGGGGCAGACGACGACGAATGGGCCGAGTGGTTCGAAGCCGCCAGCGGGCTGCCGGAGGACATCGCCACTGCACCGGCGGCGGGCAACCACGAATTCCACAAGGTGCATGCAGGCACCCCGCAGGAGACCCCGGCGCTGTCGCCGCATTGGCCGCTGAGCTTCGCGCTGCCGCGCAACGGCGCGCCGGGTTGGGAGCGGACCACCTACTGGTTCGACTACCAGGGCGTGCGCTTCGTGGTGCTGGACGGCACCGCGATCCTGAACCTGGACGCCGGCCCGGCACAGGCCGCATGGCTGGATCGCGTGCTGGCCGGGAATCCGCATCGCTGGAGCGTGGTGCAGATCCACCAGCCGCTGTACGCGATGCGGTCCGACCGCGACTATGCCCCGTTGCGCAAGCAATTGGCCGAGGTGCTGCGCAAGCGCAAGGTCGATTTGGTACTGCAGGGGCACGACCACGCCTACGGCCGGCGTGCGCTGGACGAAAACGCGGCGGTGCCGCAACTGGTACTGAGCGTAGTGGGCGCCAAGCAATACCGGGCCGGACCGAAGGCGCTGGGCTCGATGAAGCCGGTGGCCGAGGACACCCAGCTGTTCCAGGTACTGAAGTTCGATGGCGAGGTGATGCGCTACGAAGCGCGCACCGCTACCGGGCGCTTGTACGATGCGTTCGAGCTGCACGCAGACGGCGACCAGCGGCGCCTGGTGGAGATCGAGGACGGGCGCATCGCGCCGCGTCGCTGTGTCCGCCAGGCCTCGCTCAAGGGGCGGCAGGATCGTTGCTGGGAATGATGGCATCGGCGCGATGTGGCAGGCGGCCGCCAACGGGAGTATGTGGATGAATGCGAAGGTGCTGTTTGGGATGGCCTGGCTTGCCGTCGCGCCGGGCGTACATGCCGCTGAATCGATAACGCATCCATTGCGGGCCGGGCAACCTGCGTCCGCGCCGGCAGCGGTCAACCTGGCCGTGGAAATTCCTGCCGCCAGCTTCATCAAGTATGAAA
>JAATFS010000218.1 GCA_015655035.1 Lysobacterales bacterium
TGCCAAGCTGCGGCCCCCGGCACTGGAAGGCGTCGAAGTACGGCGGCTGGCGCCACGCCGCGACGGTGGCTTCCGGATCGAGAGCACGCAAGGCGATTTCACCTCCGATGCGGTCATCGTCGCCTCGGGCGGCTACCACCAGCCGATCATCCCGCGCCTGGCCGAACGCCTGCCAGCGCACGTGCACCAGCTGCATTCGGAGCAATATCGCAATCCGCAATCGCTGCCGCCCGGCAATGTGCTGGTGGTCGGCTCAGGCCAATCCGGCGCGCAAATCGCCGAGGACCTGCACCTGGCTGGCCGCAAAGTCTACCTGGCGCTGGGCGACGCCCCGCGTTGCGCGCGTTTTTATCGCGGCAGGGACGTGGTCGACTGGCTGGCCGACATGGGCTATTACGACATCGCCCTGGACCAGCACCCGCTGCGCGAAGGCGTGCGCGACAACACCAACCACTACGTCACCGGACGCGACGGCGGACGCGACATCGATCTGCGCCGGTTCGCCCGCGAAGGCATGCAACTGTTCGGCCTGCTACGCGACTATCGCGACGGACAATTCCATTTCACCCCTGACCTGGGCACTCGCCTGGACGCGGCCGACGCCGTCTACAACCGCATCAACGCCAGCATCGACGCCTACATCGCCCAACACGGCATCGACGCACCGCCAGGCCAGCCCTACGTGCCGACCTGGCAACCCGAAAGCGAACGCGAGCAATTGACGCTGTTAGCGGCAGGCATCACCAGCGTAGTGTGGTGTATTGGTTTCTCGCCGGATTTCCGCCACGTCGAAGCCGGCGTGTTCAACGGCCATGGCCACCCGGTGCATGAGCGTGGCATCACCGCACAACCGGGGCTGTTCTTCCTTGGCCTGCCCTGGCTGCACACCTGGGGCTCGGGCCGCTTCGCCGGCATCGCCCGCGATGCACGGCATATCGTGGACACCCTCGTCGCGCAGCGTCGCGAAGCGCAGAAAGCAGCCTGACCCGCATCGGCAAGGACGCCGATATCCAACCGGCCTCGTGCCGCCCTGCTCCTCGTACTTGTGTGGTACAGATTCACCTTGCAGGGATCGAATGCGCCATAGCGGACAGCGTGCGTCAGCCATGGCGGTGGATCCGCCTGGACTAGCCCCGGCCGCTCCTCCCACTCCCTAAAATCATTGCCACCTGAACACTGAGGAGAAGGCTTTGCGAACCATAGGCTTGATAGGCGGCTTGAGCTGGGAGTCCACGGCCCCGTATTACAGGAAGATCAACGAGACCATCAGAGAACGGCTGGGTGGCCTGCATTCGGCCCGAATCATCCTGTACAGCTTCGATTTCCATGAGATCGAGCAACTGCAGGTTTCCGATCAGTGGGATCGCGCCGGCGCGCTAATGGCCGACGCGGCGCATCGGCTGGAGCAGGCGGGCGCACACGGATTGGTGCTCTGCTCCAATACCCTGCACAAGGTCGCCCCGCAGATAGAAGCCTCGGCGAGCATACCCCTGCTACACATCGTGGAACCGACTGCCGACGCCATCCGTACGGCGGGCCTGTGTACCATCGGCCTGCTGGGCACGCGTTTCACCATGGAGGAGGCGTTCTATCGGTCCAGGCTGAAAGATCGCCATGGGGTGACCGCACTGGTTCCCGATCAGGCCGATCGCCAGACCGTGCATCGCATCATCTACGACGAACTCTGCCGTGGCCAGATCCGCGACGAATCGCGCCGGGAGTACTTGGCCATCATCGCGCGGCTGGTGGACAAGGGCGCGCAGGCCATCATCCTTGGCTGCACCGAAATAGCCCTGCTGATCGAGCAAGACCACGTGGCCGTTCCGTTGTTCGACACCGCCCAATTGCATGCCATCGATGCCGCTGACTGGGCGTTGCGCACCTAGATCGATGAGCCCGATGGAGAAGGAGGGTCGAACCTGGATCGCGATGACCGCATGGACCGCAGTCCCAAGAGCCCGGCGGCCAGAACTCGACCACGTCCGCCCGGGTGTCGTTCAATGCTTCAGCTTTTCTACGTGCCGTGACGCGTGGAGACGCTTCGAGCCGCGCACCATCCGGACACCATGCCGTACCGTGGGCTCGTGAAATAAAAAAACCCCGCCGGAGCGGGGTTTCTAATCGCTTAATCGAGTGGAATCACTCGACCGGCGTGATATTGGAGGCCTGTGCGCCCTTTGGGCCTTGGGTCACGTCATAGGTGACGCGCTGGCCTTCCTGCAGGCTGCGGAAGCCCTTGGAGTTGATCGCGGAGAAGTGCGCGAAGACATCGGCGCTGCCGTCCTCCGGTGAGATGAAGCCAAATCCCTTGGCGTCGTTGAACCACTTGACGGTACCGTTCGGCATGGTGATGCGAGACCTTTGCAGATTGAAGATTGGGTGGTGTGCGACTACCGCACAGGCCGAGTATGCAAACCTTAAGCCCCGATGACAATCACCCGCGCGCAAGTTCCCCCACCAGCTCCGGCAACCCGGACGAGGCGGCGTCCACGTTGGCCAGGACTTCGGCCATGGTGATCTCCTGGCCGTCGCCGCACCCGGCCGCCCAATTGGCGACGATCGCCAGGCAGGCGTAGTCCAGCCCCAGCTCGCGTGCCAGGCCCGCTTCCGGCATCCCGGTCATACCCACCAGATCACAGCCGTCGCGACGCATGCGCGCGATCTCCGCAATCGTCTCCAGCCGCGGCCCCTGGGTCGCGCCGTAGCATCCGCCCTGCACCAGATCGATCCCGGACACCTTGGCTGCGGCGACCACCTTGCTGCGGAACATCGGCGAATACGGGTGGCCGAAATCCACATGCAACACCTCGCTGCCGGGCTCCTCGCTGAGCGTGGAAATGCGCCCCCAGGTGTAGTCGATCAGTTGGTCCGGACAGGCCAATACGCGCGGACCGAAGCGCTCGGTGATGCCACCGACGGTGTTCAGCGCCAGTACGCGAGTGGCCCCGATTTGCTGCAGTGCAGCGAGATTTGCGCGGTAATTGATCTTGTGCGGCGGCAATGAATGGCCTTCCCCATGCCGCGCCAGGAACGCCACCCGGTGGCCCAGCAGCGTACCCACCCGGATCGGACCGGACGGGCTGCCATAGCGGGTTTCGACCTGATGGGACTGCACATCGTCCAGCTGGGCCAGCTTGTAGACACCGGTACCGCCAATGACGGCCAACGCAATCGAGTTCATGGATTCAAATAGGATCTGGAGAGAAGCTTCTAAAAGCCGGGAACGAGGAACGTGGCCCGGTCCTCGTTGGCATCACATCGCAA
>JAATFS010000352.1 GCA_015655035.1 Lysobacterales bacterium
ATCGCCGGCTTCATGCAATACGTGGCCGCGCAAGGACGCCAACCGCGCACCGAATTGCTCAGCGTCCGCCGCCAGCCGGCCGGCCCGGAACTGGCAGCGCTGCTGGCGCTGCCCACGGCCGACGACGAGGTATTCCTGTTGCAGCGGCGACGCTGGATCGACCGCCGCGCCGTACTGCTGGAAACCAACGTGCTGCGCGCATCCTGGGCGCCCATGCTGCTCGATCACGACCTGGCCGGCTCATTGAGTGCGGTGCTGACAGGACTGGGCCTGCGCCAGACACGCAGCCAACTTTCGATGTACCCGTCCAGCCTCGACACCGAGCAAGCCACGCTGCTGCAATCCACCACCGGCACCCCCTGTTTCCGCTTGCAACGCATCAGCTACGCCGCCGACGGCCAGGCCGTGGAACTGGACATCGAATCCTGGCGGCACGATGCGCTGGAAGTGGTGGTGGAGGCACAGGCGCCGGACCTGCAATTGAAACCCTAGCGCCGCCACGGCACCCGCCGGCTTTCAGGACGTTTCCTTGCCCCCCCCGCACGCGGCAGAAGGCCCAAGGCCGTTATAACGCCGTAGCGTCGAACAGCGGCTGCTGCGGATCCGGCGGTGGCAACTCGTCGTGCAGGCGCTGCAAGCGTTCGCGCTCGCCATGCAGCGGATCGTCCATCAGGAACGCCGCCAGCCGCGCATGCCACGCGGGCCACCGAGTGGCCAACGCATCCATGTCGCCATCGCTCGGCCGACCTTCGTCATCGCTGGCGACGAATGCGGTTTCGCACAGCACGTTGCGCCAGCCCAGACCCGCCATGCGCAACGACAGGTCGATCAACGCCGCATACCACGAACCATAGCTGTTGGCGTCCAGGCCACCAGCCTTGCGCCGCGCGCTGCCGCGCAGCATCACCGCATGCGCGATCGCCGACGGCAATTCCGGATGCAAAAGCGGCATCGCCATGCACGCCGCCGCCAGCCGCGCAGGCTCGTCCGGCAGTGGATTGATCTCGCCCAGCCGTGGCCACGACACCGCCTCGCCGGCATTGCTCCACGGCGTGGCACTGGCGATCGCGGCATCGCGCGCGAAGCAGGCCTGCAACTGGTTCAGCCAACCCGGCAACGGACGTGCCCGCGCCGACAGCACCACCACGTCGGCATCGCCGCAGGCACGCAACATTTCATCGATATGCGCGGCCTCGCCGAGCATGCGCGGACGCCGGGTGTAATCGGCCTGCAAGCGCGTGCGCGCCAGCCAATGCTCCACCACCGCGATCCCGCGTGGGCCGGCCTGCGCATCATCGGCCAGCCACACCCGCGTGGCGGCGGGCGTGGCCGATTCGAGCGCGCCAAGGCAAGCATCCAGCGCCTGGTCGTCCACGCCGACCGGCAACAGCACGATCGGCAACGACCCGCTCATCGCGACTTCGGCGCGTCCAGTGGCTGCATCGCCTTGAATTTCTGGCCGTACTCGTCGGTCAGATTGCGCGCTTCCTGCGGGTTGCGCACGATCGACGGGGTGATCAGCACGATCACCTCGCGGCGATCGCTGTTGCGGCCCTTGGTGCCGAACAGCGCACCGACCACCGGCAGCTTGCTCAGGAACGGCACGCCATTGCTGGTGTCGGAGGTACTGTCATCGATCAGGCCGGCCAGCATGATGGTGTCGCCGCTCTGCACCGCCGCCTCGGTCTTGACCCGGCGCGTATTGATATCGACGTTGCAGGCCGCGCTGTTGACGGAGGTGGAATCGGCCGATGTACACGCACTCGGACGTGCGCCGGGCGTGCTGACTTCCTGCACGATATCCAGGAACACCATGCCGTCCTTGGTCACGCGCGGGCGTACCTTCAGAATCACGCCGGTATCGATGTACTGCACGGTCGAATAGCTGCTGTCGCTGCCGACGCTGGTATTGATCGAGGTCGAATTGATCGGGATCCGCGAACCGACGTTGAGCGTCGCCTCGGCGTTGTTGCGCACGAACACCGAAGGCGTCTGCAACAGCCGCAGATTGGTTACCTGGTCCAGCGCGCTGATCACCGCGGCCGCGTTCTTGCCAAGGAAGGTCCAGCCCAGGCCGGTCTCTCCCACGGTGCCTGCAATGTCACCCCAGATCCGCCGGCCCACCGCACTCTCCAGCCCCGCGCCACCATTGGCGGTAGTGGCATTCACCGCGTTCTCGAAATACCAGTTCACCCCATAGCTCAACTGACCCGTCAGGGTGACTTCGGCCACCTGTGCCTCGATGTGCACCTGCATCGGCATCACGTCGAGCTTCTCGATGACGTCGCGGATCGAGCTCCAGGCCTGCGGGGTCGAACGCACCAGCAAGGTGTTGGTTTCTTCCACCGCCGACACCCCGACCTTGTCGCCTTCCACCTCCAGGGTGACGCTGCCATTGCCGGCGGTGCGCTGGGACAGCTGCAGGCTGCCGTTACCCAGTCCCCCGCTGCCACCACTACTGCCGCTGCTGGCGCCGGAAGACAGGCCGCTCCCCCCAATGTCGCCACCGGTAAGACCGCTGCTGCTGCCAAGATTACTGTCGCGATCGCCGCTGCCATTGCCACTGCCCAGCACACTGGCATCGGCACCCGGCGCCAGCGAGGTCGCGGAAGAACCCCGTCCGCCACCGGCGCCGAATACTTCGCCCAACCGATCGGCCAGGTCCTTGGCCTTGACGTATTTCAGCTCGTAGGAAAACAGCCGAGCGCCGCCGCCGGCATTGTCGATGCGTTCCAGCCACTCCTGGATCTGATCCAGGTAGCGGGCCTGCGGGGTGATCACCAGCACCGCGTTGGCGTTCTCCAACGGCATGAAGCGGAACATCCCGGCACTGGGCGTGTTGCTCTTGTCGCCAAACACTTTTTCCAGATCGGCGGCCACCCGTTCGGCCTTGCCCGACTGCAACGGGAATACCCCTACCGACATGCCCGACAACCAGTCCACATCGAACACCTGCACGGTCCGCAGATAGTTCTCCAACTCGGTGCGGGTACCGCCGAGGGTGATGACATTGCGCGATGGATCGATGCCGACGATCGCGTTCGGCCGCGCGTACGGCTCCAGCACCTTCTTCATCTCGCTGGCGGAAATGAACTTCAGCGGCACCACCCGCACCTCGAAGCCACGCGCGCTGGCCGGCGAGGCGGTGCTCGGCGATACCGTGCCCGCCAGCGCCTGATCGGCCGGCACGATGTTGTAGCGGCCTCCGGTATAGACCATCCGCGCATTGTTCCAGCCCAGCACCATCTCCAGCAGGTTCAGTGCCTGCGCTGGCGATACCGGCTTGGGCGTGGCCAGGGTCACCGTGCCCTGCACGCCCGGCGCGATCACGTAGTTCTGCCCGAGCATGTCACCGAGGATGGCCTTGACCACCGCCGGCACCGACTCGCCTTCGAAATTGAAGGTCGCGCTACCGCTTCCGGCCGAGCCGAGCGAGGGCGCCGGCGACGCCGCAGCGGACGAATTGATCACGGTGCCGCTGCCGCGCCGGATCACCGGCACCGGCTTGCCCTCCGCTGGATCGGCGGCGGAGGCCGCAGTACCGGACTGGCTGTTGCCCGCCACGCCTACTTGCGGGTCGAGTTGCGCGTTGCGGCGCACGTCCGGGGGTGGCGTGGTGGCGCAACCGGCCAGCAGGCCGATCAGCAGCGAAAAGGTAAAAAGGCGTGACGTCATGCATTCACTCTATGGTTTCTGAGCGGAAGAAGCACCGTTCTGGCGCTGTTGCTGTAACTGGCGACGCCGCGCTTCGATGCGTTCGCGGATCGCCGTCATCTGGTCTTCGGACGGTTTTGGCGTCGCATTCGCGCCCTCGCCGGACCCCGCTTGCGCGGGAGCGGCTTTGCCGCTGGGCGCTGCGGACGGGTTCGGTAGGGGGCTGCCCTCCGGGATCGACGTCGAGGGCGGCGGCGGCGCCGGGGGGGCCTGTCCGGGCCGCACACCGAGCACCGTGGGCGGCTGCCCGCCCTGGCCGCTGAAGACCTGCAATTCCAGCGTCTGCGTGCCGCCGGGCCCTTCCAGCGTGGCACTGCGTGGCTGCAACGCCAGCAAGCGCCAGCCCTCGACGCGGTCGCCGGACAAGCGCAGCCGCAACGATTGGCCTTGCTCGGTGGTGACCGTGGCCATCTGGAATTTCGGCGTCAGCAATACGCCGGTCAGGCGCAGCGCGGAGGCTGGCTTGGCATCGTCGTCGCTGGTGAGGAAGAACGGGTGCGGCTGGCGGTCTTCGGCGAATACCGGTTGCGCGGCGATCTCCGGGTACTGCGTCAGCGCCTGCAAGCGCTCGGGCGCAGGCGCGGGCAGCGCCGGCAGGCGCTGCGCCAGTTGCGGATCGTCGGGCAGCAGTTCCACCCGCCGGCCCAGCCCGAACACGGTCAATATCGCCGCCAACGCCGCCCAGCCGGCGAAGGCCGCCAGCAGCCACGTCCGCAAACCGATCGATTCAACCCGCATCGGGCACCTCCCCGGCAGCCGCCGAGTCGGACGCTGGCGGCGCGGCGTTGCTGCCCGGGCGCAGATAACCGGCCAGCTCGAATGCCACATCCAGGCCGCTGCCGCTCTCCTTGGGCGAAAGCTGGTAGCGCTGCGCCATCAGGTTGACGTTGTTGATGAACAGGCGCGGCGCGCCGCTTTCCAGGCTGTGCAGCACCGACGCCAGCTCCGGCGTCCCGCACCGCAAACGGACCTGCACCGCCACCCGCACGAAGCGACTCTTGCTGTCCGGCGGCAACGGCGAGCGATTGCTGATGGCACAGCTCCGATTGCCCGGGCTTGCCGCCAACACCGCACGCTCCAACCGCTGCACCAGACCGGCCGACGCCAGCTCGACCGAACTCTCCGGCAGGAATCCGGGCCGTTCATCCAGTAGCTGCCGTGCCTGGTTCAGCCGCGCGGTCACCTGCGGCGCCTGTTGCAGTTGCACGCGCACCCGCAGTTCACGCTCGCGCAGCGCCTGGATCTCGTCCTGCACCGCCATCAGCGGCCGCGTGAACCACGGATGCACGCACACGAAATAGACCACCAGCAAGGCCAGCAGCAGCAGTCCCAACGCGGCCCAACGATCGCGCTCAGCGTTGCGGGGCGCCATTGCCGGCCTCCTTCTTCCGCGTATCGGTGCTATCCAGCCGGGCGGTGATAGTGAAGCGATCCACGCCACGGCCGGCATCGCTTTGCAGCACACCGGTCAGCGATGGGGCGTGCCACAGCGGCGCGCCTTCCAGCCGGCGCACCAGCGACGAAGCTTCGTTGCTCAGGCCGATCAGTTGCAGCTGCCCGCCTTCCATCGAGAATTTCTCCAGGTAACTCCCGCTGGGCAGGCGCTTGCTCAATTCGTTCCATACCTCCAGCACGGTGGGCTGGGCGGCGCGCTGCTGTTCGAAGAAGGCCGCGCCTTGTACCAGATCGACCAATTGCTGGCGCTCCGCGGCGACCAGGCGCGCGCGCCCGGCGCTGGCCTGGACCTGCGCACGCAGGGCCTCGGCCGCCTCGCGTCGATTGTCGAGCAAACGCCAGCCGGCAACGGCGACCAGGGCCAGGCCGGCGAGCGCCAGCAACAGGTTCCAGCGCCGCATCGGATCGCGATGGCGCAAGCGCTGCGAGGGCGGCAACAGGTTGACGCCCAGCGGCACGCCGCTCGCGTTGGCGACGTCGATGCCCGCCAGCGCACTCGACCACTCCGCCGCAACGCCGTTCGCGCCATCAACCAACCGGCGCGGCACCACCAGCAGTTCCGCATCGATCTGGTCATCGTCGCGACGATGCAGCAGGCGCACGTCGAAATACACCTGCTCTGCCTGGAACGGCGTTTGCCGATCGATCTCGAAACGCGCCACGTCCTGCAACCGCGCAGCGGCGGCGGCGGGCAAACGCAACGGACGCCGCAGCGCGGCATCCTCCGGCAGCAGCCAGTGCCGTGGCAGCGCGTCTAGCGCAGTAGGCAGCAGGCGATGCAGATCCTCCGGGCGAACCGGCCAGGGCAGGTCCGCCACCGCATCGATGCTTTCATCGTGCTGACGCAACAGCCGCAGTTGGCCGGCCACGGGTTGCAACAGCAACCGCGACTGCGACAGACCCAGCTGCCACTGCCAGCGCGCCGGCAGCCAGGTCAGCAACGCTTGCTGCCACCAGCGCCAGAAACCGCCGGCTTCAGGCATGACGCGTACGCCAATCCGCTCCAGATTGTCCCGCCACGCGGTCATTGCACTACTGCTCCTTGTTCCCAACGCAACACGGTATAGGCCGAGCCAGGCAGGTCCGCAGCACCGGTGCGCACGACGGCGCGCAACACCGCCTCTGGTCCCCTGCCCAGGCGCGCCCGGCTCTCGACATTATAGGCATCCGAACCCGTCATCCCCTCACCTTCCATCATCGATGCCGTCGATTCTCGCTGCGCGAGCAGCTCCTCCGCATTCATTCCCAGCGCAGTGAGCACGGCGCCCGGTGCAAACTGCGACTCCGGACGCGGGCGCCCACTGAACAGCGTGACGTTGGGCAACAACCGGCGATACAGCTGCGCATCCATGCCCAGCACCAGCCGCAGTTCACCCAGGCTCTCGAACGGCGCGTCCTTGGCGCCGTAGGGCAAGCCGGCCGCGGCATAGTCGCTGTCCTCGGCGCTGCCGCCGGGCGAGGCGAGATTGTCCTCATCGCGCCAGTCCACGATGGCGGCGGCGATGCGCGCGTCCTGGCCTTGCGCGGCGCCGACGGCACGAGCCAATGCCGC
>JAATFS010000326.1 GCA_015655035.1 Lysobacterales bacterium
AGCAGGATGACCACGTCCTTCTTGTGCTCGACCAGGCGCTTGGCCTTCTCGATGACCATCTCGGCCACCTGCACGTGACGGGCCGCCGGCTCATCGAAGGTGCTGGACACCACCTCGCCCTTCACGGTGCGCTGCATCTCAGTGACCTCTTCCGGCCGCTCATCGATGAGCAGCACGATCAGGTGCAAGTCCGGGTGGTTGGTGGTGATTGCGGTCGCCACCTGCTGCATCAGCATCGTCTTACCGGCCTTCGGCGGCGACACGATCAGCGCGCGCTGGCCCTTGCCCTGCGGGGCCATCAGGTCGAGGATGCGCCCGGAAATATCTTCCGACGAACCGTTGCCGCGTTCCAGGGTGAAGCGCTTGCGCGGAAACAGCGGGGTCAGGTTCTCGAACAGGACCTTGTTCTTGCTCGCTTCCAGCGGCTCGCCATTGATGGTGTCGACGATCGACAGCGCGAAATAGCGTTCGCCGTCCTTCGGGAAGCGGATGCGGCCGGAGAGGTGGTCGCCGGTGCGCAGGTTGAAACGGCGGATCTGGCTGGGCGAGATGTAGGTATCGTCCGGGCCGGCCAGGTAGCTGGCCTCGGCCGCGCGCAGGAAACCGAAGCCATCGGGCAGGATTTCCAGCACACCATCGGCAGCGACGCCTTCGCCGTGGCGGGTCAGCACCTTCAGCAGCGCGAAGATCACGTCCTGCTTGCGGGCGCGGGCCACGCCTTCCTGGATGTTGAGCTGCTCGGCGATGTCCAGCAGCTTCTGCGCCGGCATCCGCTTCAGGTCGCTCAGCGAATAGGCCGGGAAGCCTTCCGGCACCTGCGGGTGGGGGCGCGGCACGAACGGCTCGTTGCCGCCGTCGGCAGGCAGGCCTTCGTTGCCGAAACGGTCGCGGTTGCGATCGCGACGGTTGCGGAAGCGATCCCGACGGTTGTTGTTGTTGGCTTGCTGGTTCTGGTTGTTGTTGAACCGCTGGCCATTCTGGTTGCCGCCCTCGCGGGGCTCGCCCTGCGCGTCGCCGCCAGAGGCGGAATCGCTGGCAGGCGCGTTCTGGCCGGAGGCCGGGGTCGGGGCGCTTGGCGCTGCGGACTCGGTAGCGGCCGAGCGGGGCGCAGAACCTTCTGTGGCAGGACTGATGGGCAGCGGCAGGTTCGGCTGCTGGCCAGCATCACCGGATTCGGTCGAGGTCGTCTTGGTCACACGTGGCTTGCGCACGCGTTTCTCGACGGGCGCGTCGACGCTCCCGTTTTCGGAAGAAGTATTATCGGACAAGTGCTTGATTCCTCGCTAAGAGATGCGAGCGCCCGGCAGGGCGAACTGTGGTTGGGGAAGCCTAGAAGATGTTTCTAGAGGGGGTGCGGCAACGTGAGTACGCGGCCGGATAGGCTGACACTAACACCGCCCCGCGCATGGGCGCAAGCGGCCTGGGTGCCATCGGTTTAACTGCCAGCTTGGCAGCGTCCCGCCCGGCCTTCCGGGCGGGTCAAGCGTCAGGCAACCGCGCCGCCCAGTGACTTGTCGATCATCTGGGTCAACTGGCCCTTGCCGACAGCCCCGACCTGGGTGGCCTGGACCTCGCCATTCTTGAACAGCAGCAGCATCGGGATCGAGCGTACGTGGTACTTGATCGCCAGCGCGCGGTTTTCGTCCACATTCACCTTTGCCACCTTGAGCTTGCCGTCGTAAGTCGCGGCCAGATCGTCCAGTACCGGGGCGATCATCTTGCAGGGGCCACACCATTCCGCCCAGAAATCCACCAGTACCGGCTCACCGGACTGAAGTACCGCCTTGTCGAAGTCGGCATCGCCGACATGTAGAACTTTATCGTTCACTTTGGTCTCCTGGAGCCGATGGCAACCACCCATCAGGGGTTGGCCGCCGCATTGCGGTAAACTGGGGCATTGCGCGGTGGAATCAAGAGCCTGTCCTGAAGCCGCGCTGTCCGGCGCAAGGGCCGCAGTTTGCGACGCTGCCGGAATCGATGCAAGCCGCGCCCGGGCTTTTCCGGGTGCCTCACGAAGACGGAATGATGAGCGACAAACCGCTGACCGATTTGACTTTTTCCTCGTTCGACCTGCACCCGACGCTGCTTGCCGGGCTGGAAAACGCAGGATTCACCCGCTGCACGCCGATCCAGGCGCTGACCCTGCCGGTCGCGCTGGCCGGCCGCGATGTTGCCGGCCAGGCCCAGACCGGAACCGGCAAGACCCTGGCGTTCCTGGTGGCGGTGGTCAACCGCCTGCTCAACCGCCCGGCGCTGGCCGACCGCAAGCCCGAGGACCCGCGCGCGCTGATCCTGGCCCCGACCCGCGAGCTGGCCATCCAGATCCACAAGGACGCGGTCAAGTTCTGTTCCGACCTGGGGCTGCGCTTTGCGCTGGTCTACGGCGGGGTGGACTACGACAAGCAGCGCGAGCTGTTGCAACAGGGCGTGGACGTGATCATCGCCACCCCGGGACGCCTGATCGACTACGTCAAGCAGCACAAGGTGGTATCGCTGCACGCGTGTGAAGTCTGCGTCCTGGATGAGGCCGATCGCATGTTCGATCTCGGCTTCATCAAGGACATCCGCTTCCTGCTGCGGCGCATGCCAGAACGCGGCACCCGGCAGACACTGCTGTTCTCGGCCACGCTCAGCCATCGCGTGCTGGAACTGGCCTACGAGTACATGAACGAGCCGGAGAAGCTGGTAGTCGAGACCGAGCACATCACCGCCGCACGCGTGCGCCAGCGCATCTACTTCCCCTCCGACGAGGAGAAGCTGACGCTGTTGCTGGGCCTGCTGTCGCGCAGCGAAGGCGCCCGCACCATGGTGTTCGTCAACACCAAGGCGTTCGTCGAGCGCGTGGCGCGTGCGCTGGAGCGCAATGGCTACCGGGTCGGCGTGCTATCCGGCGACGTGCCGCAGAAGAAGCGCGAGACCTTGCTCAACCGCTTCCAGAAGGGCCAGCTCGAGATCCTGGTCGCCACCGACGTGGCCGCGCGCGGCCTGCACATCGACGGCGTCAAGTACGTCTACAACTACGACTTGCCGTTCGACGCCGAGGACTACGTGCACCGCATTGGCCGTACCGCGCGCTTGGGCGAGGAAGGCGACGCGATCAGTTTCGCCTGCGAACGCTATGCGATGAGCCTGCCGGACATCGAGTCCTACATCGAGCAGAAGATCCCGGTCGAGGCGGTGACGGCCGAATTGTTGCAGCCGCTGCCGCGGGCCGAGCGCGCGCCGGCCGCCAACGACGAAACCGAGGAGAACGAAAGCGTCGGCGAGATCTTCCGCGAAGCGCGCGAGCAGCGTGCCGCCGAGGAGCAGCGTCGTGGCGGCGGTAGCGGTGGCCGTGGCAAGCCGGCCGGCGCTGCGGGTACCGGCCGTTGTGGCAGCGAGGCGCGTACGGCCGATGGCCGGCCGCCGCGTCCGCGCAAGCCGCGCCCGGAAGGCGACGTCGCCGGGGTGGAAGTGGCGGCCGCCGCCGAGCCGGTTGCAGCGCCTGCGCAGGTCGCCGTGCCCGGGGCAGATGCGGTGCCTGCGGCCGAAGGCGAGCGCGCGCCGCGCAAGCGCCGTCGTCGCCGTCACGGCCGTCCGGTCGAGGGCGCCGAGAGCCATCCGCAGCAGAATCCGGCACCGGCACCGACTGCCGCTGCCGCACCGCGCAAGCCGACCCAGGTGATCGCCAAGTCGTCGCGTGTCGCCAAGCCGGATCAGGCCTCGGGCAATGATTCGTTCCTGACCCGGATCGGCCGCAAGATCCGCTCGATGATGTCCAGCCACTGAGCAGGATGGCCCTGCACCGCATCGAAGTGGACCTCGATGCGGTGCATTCGCGGAGCGGTCCGGCATAATTGCAGGATGACCGTTCTCCGTTTCGATAATGTCAGCAAGCAATACGCCGGTGGCCACGAGGCGCTGACCGATGTCAGTTTCGAGGTGGGCGAAGGCGAGATGCTGTTCGTCACCGGCCACTCCGGTGCCGGCAAGAGCACGCTGCTGAAGCTGATCCATCTCAGTGAGCGCCCCAGTCGCGGCGCGGTGATCTTTGGCGAACGCAACCTGTTGAAGGTACGCGGGGGACGGGTGGCGCTGCATCGGCGTGGCATCGGTGCCGTCTACCAGGACCACCGGTTGTTGACCGACCGCAGCATCGCTGAAAACGTGGCGCTGCCACTGATCCTGCGCGGCACTCGCCGTGGCGAGATCGGCAAGCGCGTACGCGCGGCGCTGGAGCGGATCGGGCTGGCCCACCGCGAGAAGGCATTGCCTTCGCAGCTGTCGGCGGGCGAGCAGCAGCGCGTGGGCATCGCCCGCGCCATCGTCGGCGAGCCGCGCCTGTTGGTGGCTGACGAACCGACCGGCAACCTCGATCCCACCCTGGCTGCGGAAATCATGCAACTGTTCGCCGAGCTGCCCGCCCGGGGCACCAGCGTGCTGGTGGTCAGCCACGACTTGGCCTTGCTCAAGCAAATGCGCAAGCGGGTGCTGATCCTGGATCATGGCAGGCTGGTCGACGATATCTCGCCGCAGGACCTCGCCGAATGAGCAATCCGACCAATAACGAGGGGGCGGCGCCGTCGCGCCTGGGCGTATGGCTGGACCATCATCTGCACAGCATCGTGTTCAGCCTGGGCCGTGCGCTGCGCAAGCCCTGGGCGACGCTGCTGACGATCATGGTGATGGCGCTGGCGCTGGCATTGCCGCTGGGGCTGTCGATCGCGCTGGACAATCTCAAGCATCTGGCCGGCAGCGTGCAGCAGTCGCGCGAGATCAACCTCTTCCTCAAGACCAACCTCGATGCCGGGGCCTCGGCTGCGCTGGCCAAGCAGTTGCGCGGGCGGGCGGACGTGGCCGAGGTGGTGGTGCGCACGCCGGAGCAGGGACTGGCCGAGCTGCGCGAGAGCGCCAAGCTGGACGAGGCGATAGGAGCGCTGGGCGACAACCCGCTGCCGACGTTGCTGATCGTCACCCCGGCCGCCAGCAGCGATGACGCCAGCCTGGCCAGCGCGTTGCAGGCGCTGCCGCAGGCCGATCTGGTCCAGCACGATGCGCTGTGGCGCAAGCGCCTGGACGGCTGGCTCCGCTTCGGCGAACGCCTGGTGCAGGTGTTGGCGGCACTGCTGGGCGCGGGGGCGGTGCTGGTGGTGGGCAACACCGTGCGGCTGGACATCCAGTCGCGCCGCGAAGAGATCGGCGTATTGCAGCTGCTGGGCGCCAGCGACGGCTTCATCCGGCGTCCGTTCCTTTATCTGGGCGCCTGGTACGGGCTCGGGGCCGGCGCGGTCGCGCTGGGCCTGATCGCGCTATGCGGACTGGCGTTGCGTACGCCATTGGCGGCGCTGGCCGATAGCTACAGCAGCCGGTTCGCGCTGCAAGGCCTGGATCTGCTGCATTCGGGCATGCTGCTGGTCGGCACCGGCGTACTGGGCTGGCTCGGCGCCTGGCTGGTCACCGGGCATTTCCTGCGGCAGACCCGACCCACCGAGACCTGAGGCGGACATGCAGCCAGACCTACCTGCCGCTGGCGCAGATCCGGGCGCGCCCGTCGAATCACGGATACAGCTGGAGCCTTCATGGAAGGCGCGTGTCGGCGACTGGCTGTTGCGTCCGGAGATGCAGTCGCTGTCCGCCTTCCTGCGCCAGCGCAAGGCCGCCGGGGCGCGCATCTTCCCGCCGGGGCCGCAGATCTTTGCCGCGTTCGATGCCACCCCGTTCGAGCAGGTCAAGGTGGTCATTCTTGGCCAGGATCCGTATCACGGCCAGGGCCAGGCGCACGGGTTGTGCTTCTCGGTGCAGCCTGGAGTGCCGGTACCGCCTTCGCTGCTGAACATCTACAAGGAGATCGAGAGCGATCTCGCGTTGCCACGGCCAGACCACGGGTGCCTGCTGCCCTGGGCGCAGCGCGGCGTCTTGCTGCTCAATGCCGTGTTGACGGTCGAGGAGGGACGCGCAGGCGCTCACCAGAGCAAGGGCTGGGAAGGCTTCACCGACCATGTGGTGGATACCTTGAACCGCGAGCGCGAAGGCCTGGTGTTCCTGCTCTGGGGCAGTTACGCCCAGGCCAAGGGCAAGGTCATCGACACCTCCCGGCACCGCGTGCTGAAGGCGCCGCACCCGTCGCCGCTGTCGGCGCATCGGGGCTTTCTGGGCTGTCGGCATTTCTCCATGGCCAACGATTACCTGGCCCGGCGCGGCTTGGGCGCGGTGGACTGGAGGCTGCCTGCGCGCAGTGCCCTGGAGACTTCGCTCGCCGGCGGCTGAACGAGGGAGGCGGACGTGGCCCGAGCCGGGTTTTCATCACGGCAAAAGCGTGTGTGCAGTGCTAATTTGAGAGTCTGAATCGGTTTCCGATGTCCGGCAGGACGAAGGCGGGCACGGAGAGCTGAGCATTCCATAAATGGAACGCTGGAACTTTTACTGTACCCAGCAGTCCAATTGATCGACTGCTAAGATGAGGTCCTATGAGCCAGAACACCTCTACTGCCCTTGTGGCAAACAATCTTCCCCTCCCCAGTGCGCTCGGTTCGCTGGACGCCTACATCGGCGCCGTGCACCAGATCCCGGTGCTGTCGGTCGATGAAGAACAGAACCTGGCACGCCGCTACCGCGACAACGAAGACCTGGACGCGGCGCGCGAGCTGGTGCATTCCCACCTGCGCTTCGTGGTGCACGTGGCACGTGGCTACAACGGCTACGGCCTGCCGCTGGGCGACCTGATCCAGGAAGGCAATATCGGCCTGATGAAGGCGGTCAAGCGCTTCGACCCGGAAATGGGCGTGCGCCTGGTCAGCTTCGCGGTGCACTGGATCCGTGCCGAGATGCACGAGTTCATCCTGAAGAACTGGCGCATCGTCAAGGTCGCCACGACCAAGGCCCAGCGCAAGCTGTTCTTCAACCTGCGCAAGTCCAAGACCCGCTTGGGCTGGTTGAACGCGGCCGAAGTCACCGCCGTGGCCAAGGACCTGAACGTGTCCGAGCGCGAGGTAATGGAGATGGAGTCGCGGCTTTCCGGTCGCGATATCGGCTTCGATGCGCCTTCCGACGAAGACGACGACCACGCGCCGCCGTCGCCGGTCAGCTACCTGATGGCCAACGAGGAGGATCCTTCCCAGGTCTACGAGCGCAGCGACAGCGAGGACAATCAGCTGCAATTGCTGCGCGAAGGCCTGGCCGGACTGGACCAGCGCTCGCGCGACATCGTGCGCCGCCGCTGGCTGGATTCGGAATCCAAGGTGACCTTGCAGGAGCTGGCCGACGAATACGGCGTGTCGGCCGAACGTATCCGCCAGATCGAGGCGAATGCGCTGAAGAAGATGAAGGCGCTGTTCGTCGCCTGATCCGACGAATGCCCGTGCAATCGGGCAGCGGAAAAAAACGGCCCGAAAGGGCCGTTTTTGTTCGTGCGTGATACGGCTTAGTGCATGCAGACCATCATCGGCATGTTGCCGCAGGCCATGGTCATCGGCATGCCGCAGCCCATCATGTTGTTCATGGTCTCGCAGCACATCTTGAGCATGTCCATGCTCATCAAGCCGGTCGGCATCATCATGCAGACCATGCCTTGCGACTCCATCGTGCAGGTCATCGACGGCATCATCGGCATGCCGCAGCAGCTCATCATCGGCATGTTCCCGCACATCATGCCGCAGGGGGTGCCGC
>JAATFS010000072.1 GCA_015655035.1 Lysobacterales bacterium
ACCGACCTGGGCCAACGCGCGCCGCAGCCACCGCGCAGCTTCCTGATCGATGCCGGCGCGTCCGCCCACGGCTATGCCAGCGACATCACCCGCACCTACGCGGCCGACCCAGGCAGTGAGTTCCAGGCGCTGATCGACGCGGTCGATGCCGCGCAGATCAAGATGGGCCAGGCAGTGCGCGCCGGCTTCGATTACAAGCAGCTGCACATCGATGCCCACCTGTCGCTGATGGGCATCCTCAAGGACTTCGGCATCATCACCGTCTCGCCCGAAGCCGCACTGGCCACCGGGGTCAGCGCCGCATTCTTCCCGCACGGCATCGGCCACCTGATCGGACTGCAAGTCCATGACGTGGCCGGCTTCGCCGCCAGCGATCGTGGCGGCCGCATCGAACGTCCGCAGGGCCATCCCTATCTGCGCCTGACCCGGGTGCTGGAACCCGGCATGGTGGTCACGATCGAGCCGGGCATTTACTTCATCGACATGCTATTGGACGAAGTGAAGCAGGCCGGCCACGCCGCTAGCGTGGACTGGGCTCGCGTCGAGCAGTTCAAGCCCTACGGCGGCATCCGCATCGAAGACGAACTGGTTTGCACCGACGACGAACCGGAAAACCTGACCCGCCCGGCATTTGCGGCGGCCTGAAGCGGCCAGTTGGACAAGGCCTGGAAACAGCAATGGAGACGGCGGGTAGACCCTGCCGTCGGCTCAGCTCGTAATGCCACGTAAGCCAGTACAGGACGTACTTGCCTGGGCGCGCCGCGCCCGAACCCGCTCCCACCTACGCGGTCTACGGCGCAGGCGCGCCCATCTCGGCTTCGATCTCATCGGCCGAGCGCGCCAGTGCATCGGTCAGCACGCGATGGCCGTCTTCGGTGATCAGTACGTTGTCCTCGGTACGGATTCCGATACCGCGCCACTTGGCGTCCACCTCCATGTCGTCGGGCGCGACATACAGGCCGGGCTCGATCGTGAACACCATGCCCGGCTCCAGCAACCGTGATTCGCCGGCGAGCTTGTAGTCGCCGACATCGTGCACGTCCAGGCCCAGCCAGTGTCCGGTCTTGTGCCGGTAGAAGCGCTTGTAGCTGGCTTCGACGATGTTCTCTTCCAGATCGCCACGCAGTAGCCCCAACCGTAGCAAGCCCTCGGTCAGTACCTCGACTGTGGCCAGATGACCTTCTTCGTAGGCAATGCCCGGGCGCGCCTGCGCCAGCGCCGCCGCATGCGCAGCGCCCACCAGGTCGTGCAACGCGCGCTGCTCGGGGGTGAAACGCCCGTTCACCGGGAAGGTGCGGGTGATATCGGCGGCATAGCCCCGGTACTCGGCGCCCGCGTCGATCAGCACCAGTTCGCCGTCGCGGCTGCGCGCGCTGTTGTCGCGGTAGTGCAGGATGCAGCCATTGCTGCCACTGCCAACGATGCTGGCATAGGCCGGCCACGCATCGTTGGCCCGGAACTCGCGCTCTATGTCGGCCTGCAACTCGTATTCATGGATACCCGGCCGCGCCACCCGCATCGCCACCCGGTGCGCCTGCACGCTGATGTCGGCCGCACGCTGCATCAGCGCGATCTCGTCGCGCGACTTGAACAGCCGCTGCTCGTGCAGCAAATGGCCCAACTCCAGGAATTCATGCGGCGGCTGCGCGCCGTGCCGCACCTGCGACCGCACCCGGTTGACCCAGGCAATCAGCTTCAGGTCGAAATCGACGTCGCGACCGAAGTGGTAATAGACCCGCGAGCGCCCTTCGAGCAGGCCCGGCAGGATCTCGTCCAGGTCCTCGATTGGATAGGCATCGTCCATGCCGTACTGTTCCACCGCGCCTTCCTGGCCGGCACGCGCGCCGTCCCAGGCCTCGCGCTCGCTGTCACGCTCGCGGCAGAACAGGATCGCCTCACCATGGCGGCGCCCGGGGATCAGCACCAGCACCGCTTCCGGCTCGGGAAAACCGCTGAGATACCAGAAATCCGAATCCTGACGATAGGGGTAATAGGTGTCGTGGCTGCGCACGCGTTCCGGCGCCGCTGGCAACACCAGGATCGCCTGCTCGCCGGCCATCTGCATCAGCTGCTTGCGTCGACGCGCGTATTCGGCCGCACCGATTCCCGTCATCTTTTTCATACCGTTGCGTTCGGATCAGTTCAACCGGCTGCGGAAGCGCGGGCCCATCACGCAGTCGCCATGCAGCAACAGCACGGCAACGCGCACGAACTCCTCGATCTCCGCCAACGCGGTATCGTCCTCGTCGGCACTATCGAAATCCTCACTGGAGGCCTGCGCCAGCTTGGCCAGATCCTGCAGCGCTTCCTCGCCCTCCTCCGACAGGGTGGGACGCTGTTGCGCCGCCAGGCCAAAACCACCGAGGAAGGCACGGCACCAGTCGAACAAGGCATCGGTACGCTCGGGCAACGGCGCGCCGTCCTCGGCCAGCACCAGTTCAAACGCGAAATCGCGATCTTCCAGTTGCTCCACCGTGGCCTGGCGCATCTGCTCCAGCGCGCCATCGGCCGACGGCGTCGGCAAACCGGCATCGGCCATGACCCGCGCAGGCCAGTCGGCGCCGTCGGCGCCACCGCCGGACAGCCATCCGCACAATCCCCCGTGCAGCTCCGCCGCGGTCGCCGCCAGGCCCAGCTGCCGGCTTTCTTGTTGCACTGCGGTTACGTTGGGCAGATCCATTTCGATATCCAAATCTAAAAGGTGAGAACGCTGCCGGGCGAAGCCGGCGATCAGGCCGGCAAGTGTAGCAATCGCCGCGCAAACGCCGCGCAGGCCACCACCCAGCACCGCGTCCTGGCTGAGCGCGCGCCAACCCGTGCCGCGCCAGCACCCGGCGGGATGGTGCCGCCGGCCAGCGAACTGTCTTGACCGCCCCTCACGGGCGCGCCTATCGTGGGCGCATGGACCCTGCCGACGCTCTTGCCCAACTCCGCGCCCTGACCACCCGCGTCGAAGCGCTGGTGGAGCGCACCCAGCGCCTGGCCGATGAAAACCGCAGCCTGCGCCACCAGCAGGAACAGCTGATCGGCGAGCGCTCGCAACTGCTCACCAAGAACGAGCAGGCGCGCTCGCGCGTCGAGGCCATGATCACCCGACTGAAATCGCTGGAGCAGCACACGTGAGTGGCAACGAACCGGTCAGCGTCCGCATCCTCGATCGCGAGTACACCGTCGGCGTCACCGCCGACGAGCGGGAGAGCCTGACCGCCGCAGCGCGCCTGCTCGACCTCAAGATGCGCGAAATCCGGGGCAGCAACCGCATGGCGGCGGTCGATCGGGTCGCGGTACTGGCCGCGCTCAACCTGGCGCATGAGCTGCAGCAGGTGCGCGACGCGCAGGCGGTCTACGACCGTGAACTGACCCGTACGCTGGACCAGCTCAATCGCCGCCTGGACGGCGTAGTCGATACACCGGGTTGAAGTGCAATACGCGACCCGATCGTAAAAATGAATTCCCCGGGAACACAAAACCGCAAAACACCCTGGCGCGCGCTGCCTACAGGGCTATAATCGACGTGCGTTCTCTGTAGTGAACGACAGCGTGTGCAAACATTCGCCTTGTCCCTTAATTACGACCACGGGGGCGCAACGAAATCGGGTGTGCATGTCCGCCTTGCTGCGGAAAGCCCAAGGGTTTCCAAGCGTTCCCACTTGAACCCCGGGTTCAAGGTCGTTTCGCACGCATCGTCACTGTGGAGAATGCAATATTCCGGAAACGGCGCCGCAAGGCGCCGTTTCCTTTTCGGCCAGGCAGTGCGCGCCTGCCCTGCGCATCTCACGCGCGGCTAGGCATGGCGTGCGGCAATGCCGACAATGGCGCCTTCTCTTTCGCTCGCGCCCCGCCATGCCTCCAGACGATCGCGACGCCCTGCGCCGCCAACTGCGCGAACGCCGCCGTGCACTTCCCGCCGCCGAACGCTTGGCCGCCGCCGATGCACTGGCGCACCGCTTGCTGGAATTGCCGTTCGCGCCGAGCGAAGGCGCGGTCGCCGGCTACTGGGCACTGGACGGCGAGATCGCCCTGCATCGCTGGCAACTCAGCCTCCCCGCCGGGCTGCGCTATTGCCTGCCGATCCTGCACGGCGAAGTGCTGCGCTTCGCGCCCTGGCGTCCCGGCCAG
>JAATFS010000235.1 GCA_015655035.1 Lysobacterales bacterium
ATGAAGCCGCACCGGTCCGCTGCGCTCCTCGCCAAGGACGGCATTTATCCCCTTTTCCGGGACGGCGCCCAAACTCACTGCGTTCAAACAGGGCGCATCTTCGGCCGTCCTTGACTGCGGTGCTCGGCTCGCTTTGAGGGGGAGGTAGATCAAGGGCAAGGGCGAAAGCGGCAGCGGGGATGGCGCTGGTGGGTGGGGTGGGGAACTGGTTTTTGGGAATTTTGTAATCAGGTTGTCAATTTTGGCGGGCTCAGGCATTACCTCTGTATGTCAACCATCGCTGTGCCCGCGTTGCGGGTGGGGACCCCGGCCATTTGGCGGCAGGTCGCAGTCGACGTCAGCCAGGAGAGATGCTTTGAAGCGTAGCCTTGTTGTTTGCTTAGTGGTCCTCGGTTTGCTGGCGGAGCCGGCGTTTGCGCAGGAGGTTGCGGCGATTCCGCACGATCTGACGGTGGCCGGGATGTTCGCGCAGGCCGATTGGGTGGTGAAAACGGTGATGTCGATCCTGGTGCTGGCCTCGGTGGCTACCTTGAGTATCTGGATCTTCAAGCTGTGGGAGGTCGTTTCGTATCGTCGCTCGATCGCCGTGGCGCTGGATTTCCTTGCGGCCGCGCCCAGTCTGGGAAGTGCCGCCGAGCTGAAGGATCCAACCGCCGCCGCCATGGTGGGCGTGGCCCGGCAGGAGCTGGAGCGCTATCCGGCCGGTACGGCGTCTGCCTTTGCCGATGGCATCAAGGAGCGTGCCGCCGCGCTGATCCAGCGGGTCGAAGCTGCGCAGCAGCGCAAGCTGTCGCGCGGCGTCAGCGTGCTGGGCAGCGTCGGTGCTGCGGCGCCGTTCATCGGCCTGTTCGGTACGGTGTGGGGGATCATGAACAGCTTCGTCGGCATCGCCCAGTCGCAGACCACCAACCTGGCGGTGGTCGCGCCGGGCATTGCCGAGGCTTTGCTGGCCACCGCGTTCGGTCTGGTGGCGGCGATCCCGGCGGTGTTGGTGTACAACGCGGTGACCCGTGCGATCGCCGGCTACCGGGTACGCATGAACGATGCCGCCGTGCAGGTGATGTGCCTGCTCAGCCGCGACCTGGAATCGGCCCAGAGCGTACCGCCGCGCAAGGCGGGAGGGTTGCATGGCGTTTAAGCTCGACTCCGACGAGGACGCCGATGGCGGCCTGCACGAGATCAACGTCACGCCTTTCATCGACGTGATGCTGGTGCTGCTGATCATCTTCATGGTCGCCGCGCCGCTGGCCACCGCCACTGTGCCGCTGGAGCTGCCGGCGTCCAGCACGCAGTCGCCGCCGGCGGAGCAGGAGCCGGTGGTGGTCAGCCTGCAGGCCGACTTGCGCGTGTTCGTCGGTGACGACGAGGTCGACCGCACCGCGCTGGGGGGCACCCTGGAGCGCAAGCTCGGTGGCGATCGCGAAGCCCGCCTGTTCCTCAGGGCCGACAAGTCGGTGCCCTATGGCGACCTGATGGCCTTGATGGACGAACTGCGCAGCGCAGGCTACCTGAAAGTGGCGCTGGTGACCTTGGAACAGAACGGGGCATAGTCGGGCATGACGCAACGCAGACCCCTCGCACTGGCCCGGCAGCCGCGTTCCGACGCGATGCGCTGGGCAGCCAGCATCGGCGGCGCGGTACTGCTGCATGGCGTCGCCGTAGCCGCGATGCTGGTGGAGTTCGATGCGGCGCCTGCCGAAACCGTCGAGCCGCCGCTGGCGGCAATGACGGTGGAGTTGGCGCCGTTGCCGTCGGCGCCGCAGCAACAGGTCAACCAGATGCCGCCCGGGCCGGAACAGGTCGAACAGAAGGTACAGCCCAAGCCGCGCCCGCAACCGCGCCAGTTCGATCCACCGCCGCAGGTGAGCTCGCCGCCGCCGGATGCGCTGGCGGCCAAGCCGGAAGAGCCCGAGCCCGAGGCGAAGCAACTGGCCGCCGCCGAGCGTACCACCGCCGCGCCCTCCAGCCAGGCGCAGGCACAGGAAGCGTTGCAGGCGCCGGTGCAGGGCGCGCCCAGCGATCAGGGAGCCAGCGCGATCCGGACCTGGGAGAGCCAGTTGCTGACCCATCTGGAAGGGCACAAGCGCTATCCGAGTGCCGCGCAGAAGCGCCGTCAGGAAGGCGTTGTCTATCTGCGTTTCATCATGGATCGCAGCGGCAAGGTGCTGGAGTGGGACATCCGGCGCAGCGGCGGCTACGCGATGCTGGACGACGAGGTCAACGCACTGATCCAGCGCGCCTCGCCGTTGCCGCCGCCGCCGGACGAAATGGGCGGCACCACCATTGAAATGGTGGTGCCGGTGGAGTTCTTCCTGCGCCGGCAACTTGCGCGGGGAGGCTCGTAATGGGATGGGGGCGCGCCCGCACGCAGCTGCCGGCCGACGACGCCGCCGGACAACGGC
Source organism: Lysobacterales bacterium (assembly GCA_015655035.1). Taxonomy (GTDB): domain Bacteria; phylum Pseudomonadota; class Gammaproteobacteria; order Xanthomonadales; family Xanthomonadaceae; genus JAATFS01. Next base: position 2,403 of record JAATFS010000235.1, read on the forward strand.
GCGCGGCGCGGCTGACCACCGAAGAGCTGACCCGGATCTTCCTGGAGATACGTCCCAGCCTGGAGCGCGCGATCGAGCGCCGCATCCACGATCGCGATACCGCCCAGGATCTAGCGCAGGACATCTACCTGCGGCTGGACCGGATATCGGACCTGCTGCCTGGCGAGGAAGACGCGCGTCGCTATCTGATGCGCATGGCCATTCATGCCGCGCTCTATCACCAGCGCAGCGAGGCCCGGCACGTACAGCTGCTGGCCGGCGCACTGACGCTGTTCGAAGGCCACGTCGCCGATCCGGAAGAACATGCGCATGCACAGGACCGTCTGGACATCATCGAAGATGCCCTGGCCGAACTGCCGGCCAAGTGCCGGGACGTGCTGTACCTGACCCGGATCGAAGGGCTGCCGCGTGAAGAGGTGGCCGCGCGCCTGGGTGTGTCGCTGAGTCTGGTCAACAAATATGTGTTGCTGGCATTGAAGCATTGCGAGAAAAAGCTGGGCGAACGATGAACGGATATGCGATCGGTCTTGCCAATTCCGGCGCCCTCAAGCGTTAGGAGCGGTATGAAGATGGATGACGAAAAATGGCTGGAACGCGAACTGGCGCTGGATCCGGACAGCACGAAGGATCAGGCGTTGGTCTGGCTTTCCCGGCTCGCCACCGGCGAGGCCGATGCTGACCTGCTCGCCGAGTTCGAGCGTTGGCGCGATGCCGATCCAGATAACGCCAAGGCATTGAACGAGGCCCGCCAGCTGTGGCTGCTGATCGGCCAGCCGCTGGAAACGCAGTACGCACCGACGCTGGCCAGCCAGCCGCCGCGGCGGCGCGCCGGCGGCAGCGGTCGTCACCGCCTGCGTGGCTGGCTGGCAACGGCGGCGGTGCTGGCGCTCAGTTGCATCCTCGGTACGCAGTGGCTGGTGAACTGGCGGCACGACCAGGTCACCGCCACCGGGCAACAGCGCATCATCGCGCTTGGCGATGGCAGCACGATGTGGCTCAACACCGCCAGCGCGGCGGATCTTCGGGTGGATGACGACGCCCGGCATGTCCGCCTGGTGCGCGGCGAAGCCTATTTCGATGTGGCGCGGGATCCTGCCCATCCGTTCGTGGTGGACGCCGGGCTTGGCCAGGTCACGGTATTGGGGACGGCATTCGGCGTGCGTCGCGATGGCAGCGACGTGGTGGTCACGGTGCAACGCGGAAAGGTGCAGGTCGCGGGCGGGAATACGCCACCGGTGATCGTCGAGCCGGACCAGAGCGTGCGGGTGCATGCGGGCGATCCAAGCAAGCATGTCGAGCTGGTCAACGCCGAACAGACGTTGTCGTGGCGTACCGGTCGGCTGCAATTCGAGAACCGGCCGATCGGGGAAGTGCTGGATGAGCTCAAGCGCTACGACAACCGCCTGGTCATCGTCAGCTACCCGAATGCCGATAGTCTGCGGGTCAGTTCGGTCGTGGATCTGGCGCGCATCGACGAGTGGTACGACACGCTGGGGCAGTCGATGCCGGTGGAAGTGACGCGTATCGGCGCAGTCATCTGGATTCGCGCGTTGGCCACGGGCGCCTGAGCTGCGGCGAACGCGGCACCGAAACGAGACTGCCGGTTCGTTTGAATACCGGCCTACATGTCGAATAGGCATGAGTCCGGGTTGTCAGATTCGTATATCCCGAGCATTAACGATGGAAGACCTGACAAAGGGGCGTCCGCCACCAGCGGACAGGCACGGGTCTTCATTTGAACGCGGCAGCAACTATCCGCCGCCACCTACATCACCCAGGGGATACGAATGAGGCATACGACTCTGCACGCTTCACTGACTTGGATACTGCGACACACCACGCAGCAGGGCATCAGGCTCACGACGGCAGCGGCGTTCGCCGGTGGCCTGGCGATGGGGATCGCTCCGCTCGCCAGTGCACAACAGCCTCCGCAGGCGCAGCGGACCACGCATGATTTCGATGTTTCGGCTGGCCCGCTCAGCGCGGCGCTGCTGCGCTTCGGCACGCAATCGGGTCTGCAGTTCAACGTCGACAGCAAGCTGACCGACGGCAAGCGCAGCGCCGGCGTGCACGGTAAATACTCGATAGAGGGAGGACTGGCCGAGTTGCTGGCTGGCAGCGGCCTGACCTTCCGTTTCGCCGGGCCGCGCACCGTGGTGATCGAGACCCTTCCCGACGTCGGCGGTGCGCGCGTGCTGGGGCCGCTGCGGGTCGAAGGCGCGGGCGCCGGCTCGGCCATCAGCGATGTCAATGGCGTCAATGGCAGTACCGACATCACCGCCACCGAAGGTACCGGCAGCTACACCAGCGGCGCGCTCGGCATCGCCAGCAAGACCGCGCTGTCGATCAAGGACACTGCGCAGTCGGTCAGTGTCATCACGCACCAGCGCATGATCGAGCAGAACATCACCGATTTCGCGCAGCTGATGAACCAGGCCACCGGCATCAGTACGATCACTACCGGCAACGGCCCGCTGCAGGCCGAATACTATTCGCGCGGCTTTCGCATCCAGCGCATGCAGCTCGATGGTGGCGCGCCGCTGGATATCGCGGACGAGAATTTCGGAATGGTGCCGCAGCTGGACATGGCGATCTACGATCATGCCGAGATCCTGCGTGGCGCCGATGGCCTGTTCAACGGCTATGGCGATCCCGGCGGCGTGATCAGCCTGTCGCGCAAGCGCCCGCTGGATCATTTCCAGACCGTCGTCGAAGCGCAGGTCGGGAGCTGGGCCAACTACCGTGCGACGCTGGATGTCACCGGCCCGCTGGCGCAGCAGGGCCGGTTGCGTGGCCGTGGCGTACTGGTCTGGCAGGACCAGAACTATTTCTACGACGTGGCCAGCAACAGGAAAAAACTGGCCTACGGCGTACTCGAATACGACCTGACCCCGTCCACGGTGGTCAGTGCCGGCGTCAGCTACACCAAGCAGGATTCGGTGCCGGCCGTGAGCGGCCTGCCACGCTATTACAACGGCGACGACCTGAACCTGTCGCGCAGTACCAGCTTCACGCTGCCATGGAACCGGTATGCGTTCGATACCACCGAGGTATTCGGTCGGGTCGAGCAGACGCTGGGCGAATACTGGAACCTCAAGCTCAACGCCGCGCATACCAAGCAGGAGCGTTCCTGGATATATGGCGGCGTCAGCGGCGCGGTCAATCCCGTCAC
>JAATFS010000269.1 GCA_015655035.1 Lysobacterales bacterium
AGGTCTCGATCAGCCCCGACAAGCGCGACATGTTCGTCACTGCCGGCATCACCGAGGGCGAGCAGTACAAGATCTCCGAGATCAAGGTCTCCGGCGACACCGTGCTGCCGCAAGAGCAGATCGAGAAGCTGGTGATCCCCAAGGCCGGCGACACCTTCTCGCGTGCGCTGCTGGAATACAGCTCCGATGCGATCACCAATACCTTGAGCAACGTTGGCTATGCCTTCGCCAAGGTCAACCCGATTCCGACGCCCGACCGCGAGAAGCGCACCGTGGCGGTGAACCTGCAGGTGGTGCCGGGGCCGCGCGTGTCCGTGCGCCGGATCCTGTTCAAGGGCAACAGCCGCACCTCCGACGAGGTCTTGCGCCGCGAGATGCGCCAGTTCGAGGACACCTGGTACTCGCAGGCGGCGATCGACCGTTCCAAGATCCGCCTGCAGCGCCTGGGCTACTTCGAGACGGTCGATATCGAGACCCCGCCGGTACCGGGCAGCAACGACCAGGTCGACGTGGTCTACAACGTCAAGGAAACCACCTCCGGCAGCTTCGTGTTCGGCCTGGGCTACTCGCAGACCTATGGCGTGACCACCTCGGTGCAGCTGTCGCAGAACAACTTCCTCGGCGGCGGCAACCGCGTGTCGGTCGAAGCTTCGCGCAGCAGCTACCTGGAGCGCTACGCATTCTCCTACACCAACCCGTTCTTTACCGACGACGGCGTGTCTCTGGGCTACAACCTGTCCTACCGCAAGCTGGACTACTCCGACTTCAACACCGCGCAGTACAACAGCACCAACGGTGCCGCGCAGATGATATTCGGCGTGCCGATCACCGAGAACGACACCGTCTCGCTGATGTTCGGCGTCGACAGCAACCAGATCACCACTTATCCGTATTACACGCCGCAAGCGATCATCGACTACGTCGATGCGATGGGCCAGCGTACCTTCCACGCCTGGCGCACCGAGTTGGGTTGGGCGCGCGACACCCGCAACGACTATTTCATGCCCACCCGCGGCATGTACCAGCGTGTCGGCCTGGAAGTCACCCTGCCCGGCTCCACCGTCGAGTACTACAAGTTCAACTACCAGATCTCCAAGTACTGGCCCATCATCCCGTCGCTGGTGCTCAACACCCGCTTCGAACTCGGCTATGGCGACAGCTACGGCAGTGACACCTCGCGTGACATCTGCGGCGTGGAAGTAGATTCCGTCTACACCGCGCAGAGCTGCGACGGCTCGAACCTGATCCGTCATGTCAGTGCGTCCGGCCTGCCGTTCTACGAGAACTTCTACGCCGGCGGCACCAATTCGGTGCGCGGTTTTGAGGACAACACCCTCGGTCCGCGCTCGGAAGCCACGACCTACTACAGCAATGGCCAGCCGCTGGGTGGCTCGTTCAAGACGGTGGGTTCGTTCGAAATGTACTTCCCCAAGCTGTTCGACAGCCCGTCGGCGCGCGTGTCGGCGTTCGTGGACTTCGGCAACGTGTACGACGGCGCCGACAACTTCAAGGCCAACGAACTGCGTGCCTCCACCGGCGTTGCGCTGCTGTGGCGCGCACCGGTGGGCCCGATCTCGATCAGCTACGCAATTCCGCTGAAGAAGGAAGACGGCGACGAAATCGAGCGATTGCAGTTCACCTTCGGCGGGCAGTTCTGACGAACTGCCGCCGCCCGCCAGGGGCTCTGCCCCCGGCGGCCCGTGCGCCTGCAGCCAGGCGCACGGGTTCCGGTGTCCTGGCGTATCGAATCCCCGCGTCTTCAGCGCCCCTCGTTGCAAAAGGGGGTTCTCCTGCAGTTCGTTCATCGCAATCCGCCTGGGCGTAGGCACGGCATTCCCATGTCCGCTGCGCGTGGCTGCGGCATGCCCCCCTTCGCCGCACACGGTAGAATCCCGGCGTGAATACACCTACCTATACCGCACAAGACATTGCCGGGCGCTTCGGGCTGCAATTGCATGGCGACGGCAACGCGGCCATCCATGGCGTGGCGACCCTCGCCCATGCCGGCCCCGGACAGCTCAGCTTCCTGGCCAATCCGCGTTACCGCGCGCAACTGGCCGATAGCCATGCCGCGATCGTGGTGCTGCGCGCCGACGATGTAGACGCGGCACCGGGCACCGCGCTGATCGCCAAGGACCCGTATACCGCTTTCGCCAAGATCGCCGCATTGTTCGATATCGCCCCCGCACGCGAGGCCGGCATCCATCCGCTGGCGGTGATCGACCCCAGCGCCAGCGTCGCGGCCACGGCGCATATCGGCCCCTTCGTCAGCATCGGCGCACGCAGTGTCGTCGGCGATGGCTGCGTAGTCGGCACCGGCAGCGTGATCGGCGAGGACTGCGTGGTCGGCGACGGCACCGAGCTGATCGCCCGCGTCACCCTGGTCACCCGCGTCCGCCTGGGCAAGCGCATCCGCATCCATCCCGGCGCCGTACTCGGCGCCGACGGCTTTGGCCTGGCGATGGACGCCGGGCATTGGATCAAGGTGCCGCAACTGGGCGGCGTGGTGATCGGCGACGATTGCGAGATCGGCGCCAATACCTGCATCGATCGCGGCGCATTGGAAGACACCGTCCTGGAAGAGGACGTGCGCGTGGACAACCTGGTCCAGATCGCCCACAACTGCCGCATCGGCGCCCATAGCGCCATCGCCGGCTGTACCGGCATTGCCGGCAGCGCCAAGATCGGCCGCTATTGCATGCTGGGCGGAAACGTCGGCGTGGTCGGGCACCTGGAAATCTGCGACAAGGTGGTGATCACCGGAAAATCGGTGGTGCGCAACTCCATCCACGAACCGGGCGAGTACTCGTCCGGCACACCATTGACCGACAACCGCACGTGGCGCAAGAACGCCGCGCGCTTCAAGCAGCTCGATGCGCTGGCAAGGCGCATCCTGGCTGTGAGCAAGGAGAAAGAATGAGCCACGCTAATCCGCAGCTACCCATCGATGTCATCACCATCCAGGAATTGCTGCCGCATCGTTACCCGTTCCTGCTGGTGGACCGGGTGCTGGAACTGGACCACGAAACACGCCGCATCGTGGCGCAGAAGAATGTCAGCATCAACGAACCGTTCTTCCAGGGACATTTCCCCGGTCGTCCGGTGATGCCCGGTGTGCTGATCATCGAGGCGCTGGCGCAGGCCGGCGGGATCATGACCCAGCTCAGCCTGGGCCGCGATGCCCAATCCAAGCTGTTCTACATGGTCAAGGTCGACAACGCCCGCTTCAACAAGCAGGTAGTACCGGGCGACGTGATGACGCTGGAAGTGCAGATGAAGCGCCTGATCCGCAACATGGGCTGGTACCACGGCGAGGCCAAGGTCGACGGCGAGGTGGTGGCCTGTGCCGACATTCTGTGTGCTGGCGCCAAAGGCTGATATTCCAGGAGACCGCATGAGCCAGACCTCCCCGCTCATTCACCCCAGCGCATTCGTCGATCCCTCCGCCAGGCTGGCTGCCGGCGTGCGCGTGGGCGCCTTCTCGCTGATCGGGCCGGACGTCGAGATCGGCGAAGGCACCGAGGTGGGACCGCATTGCAGCATCCACGGCCCGACCCGCATCGGCCGCAACAACCGTTTCATCGGCCACGCTGCGATCGGCGGCGAACCGCAGGACAAGAAGTTCGCCGCCGAGCGCACCGAGCTGGTGATCGGCGATGGCAACGTCATCCGTGAGTTCGTCACCATCAACCGCGGCACCGTGGGCGGTGGCGGCATCACCCGGGTCGGTAACGACAACTGGATGCTGGCCTATACCCACGTGGCGCACGATTGCGTGGTCGGCGACCATTGCGTGTTCTCCAATAACACCACGCTGGCCGGCCACGTCACGGTGGGCGACTGGGTGATCATCAGCGGCTTTGCCGGGGCGCACCAGTTCTGCCGCATCGGCGCGCATGCGTTCCTCGGCATGGGCGCGCTGACCAATGGCGACGTGCCGCCGTTCACGATGGTCGGCAGCGATTCGCTGGGCCGTCCGCGCGGGATCAACAGCGAAGGCCTCAAGCGGCGCGGCTTCGATGCCGAGCGCATCACCGCGATCAAGCGGGCCTACCGCACGCTGTACGTTGCCGGGTTGCCGCTGGCAGAGGCCAAGCTGCAATTGGCCGAACAGGCCAAGTCCAGTAATGACGTGAAGGGCCTGCTCGAGTTCATCAACGCTGCGGAACGGCCGCTGTTGCGATGACGGCCGGGATTCGGGATTTGGAAGTGGGGATGGGTGACGCGCCCACGCCGCTGGCCGTAGGCCTACCCGCCACGCTGACGGATCTCCAACGCCCGATCCCCGATCCTCCCGCACCACGCATCGCGCTGATCGCCGGCGAGGCCTCCGGCGACCTTCTGGGCGCCGGATTGATCGCGCAACTGCGCCTGCGCTTTCCCGATGCGGAGTTCGCCGGCATCGGCGGCGAGACGATGCGCCAGGCGGGCTGCCAGACCTGGTTCGATGCCAGCGAACTGGCGGTGATGGGCCTGACCGAAGTGCTGCGGCATCTGCCCCGACTGCTGAAACTGCGCCGCCAGTTCCGTCAGCACGCGCTGGCGTGGAAGCCGGATGTATTCATCGGCATCGACGCACCGGACTTCAACCTGGCGATCGAGCGCTGGCTCAAGCGGCGCGGCGTGCCCACTGTGCACTACGTCAGTCCTTCGGTATGGGCCTGGCGCGAGCAGCGTGCCGAGAAGATCGGCGCCAGCGCCGACCGGGTGCTATGCCTGTTCCCGATGGAGCCGCCGATCTACGCCCGGCATGGCGTGGATGCGCGTTTCGTCGGCCACCCGATGGCCGACGACATTCCCTACCAAGCCGATCGTGCCAGCGCGCGTGCTGCATTGGGGCTGTCCGCCTCCGATCCGGTACTGGCGGTGCTGCCCGGCAGTCGCCACGGCGAGATCAGCCGCCTGGGCGACACCTTCTTCGCCGCCGCCTCGCAGTTATCCCGGCGCATGCCGACATTGCAGGTACTGGTACCGTCCGCCAACGCGGGCTGCACGCCACTGCTGACCGAACAACTGGCGCGCTCGGCGCTGCCGCCGCCACGCGTGCGATTGCTGGACGGCCAGGCACGCACCGCGATGCTGGCGGCCGACGTGGTGCTGCTGGCCTCCGGCACCGCCACGCTGGAAGCCATGCTGGTCAAGCGACCGATGGTGGTGGGCTACAAGGTCGCCCCGCTCACCTACCGGATCGTCAAGGCGCTGGGGCTATTGAAGGTGGACCGCTATGCGCTGCCGAACCTGCTGGCGGGCGAAGACCTGGCGCCGGAACTGATGCAGGACGATTGCACGCCGGAACGGCTGTGCGCAGCGCTGCTGGACTGGTTCGAGCACCCGGACAAGGGGCAGGCCCTGCAATCGAAATACCTGGCCCTGCATCAGCAACTGCGTTGCGACGCATCGGCACGCGCGGCCGACGCGGTCGCCGAGCTGCTGACGCAGCGCCCATCGGCCGACGCAACCGGATGACGCGCCAGCGCTTTCCACTGCGTGGCACGCACCCTGCCGCTGCGCCGCAGCAAGGCCTGTTCCCGCTTGCCGTCTCCCAGCTACCCGAGGGGCCACTGCTGATCGCCGGCGTCGACGAGGCCGGTCGCGGTCCGCTGGCTGGACCGGTGGCGGTGGCCGCAGTGGTGTTCGATCCGGCCAAGCCGCGCATCAATGGACTGGACGACTCCAAGCAGCTCAGCGCCGAGCGACGCGAACTGCTGTACCCGCGCATCGTCGAACGCGCACTGGCCTGGTCGGTGGTACTGGTGACGGTGGAGGAGATCGACCGCCTGAATATCTACCAGGCGACGATGCTCGGCATGCGCCGTGCGGTGGAAGGCGTCGCCCATGTGGCCCAGTTCGCACGGATCGACGGCAACCGCGTACCCAAGGCGCTGCCCTGCCCGGCCGAGGCGCTGGTGGGCGGCGATGGGCTGGACCGCGCAATCATGGCCGCGTCGATCGTCGCCAAGGTCACCCGCGACCGCTACATGTGCGAACTGCACCAGCGCCACCCCGAATACGGCTTCGAGCAGCACAAAGGCTATGGCACGCCGGCGCACCTGGGCGCATTGCGGCAGCACGGGCCCTGCCCCGAACACCGGCGCAGCTTCGCACCGGTGCGTGCCTGCCTGGACCACAGCTGCGTGCCCAGCGACGGCGGCTGGATCGCGCCCTAGCACCTGCCGGCCCTCTGCGCAGCGCGCGGCTCCGCCGGCCGCGAAACTGAAGCCAACGTGTCCGCCGGCCGCCACCACGGCGATCCGCCGACCTGGCGCAACCCTCCCGGCACGAGCAGCCATCGCCTTGATTCACGCCCTGCCCAGCCGGAAAAGGACGCGTCATAAGCGCGGGCCAGCCGCCGCCAGGCCACGCTGTCAAGCCTTGTCCGGTGGCGCGGTGGCCGTTACCCTGCCCGGGCATCATTCTGGTCCGGCATGTCCATTTCCCGCTTCGTCCATCTCCACGTCCACACCGAGTTCTCGCTGGCGGACTCCACGATCCGCGTGCCCGAAAAGCCGGATCAGGCCGACCCCAAGAAAGCCAAGCAGGCCAACCTGCTGAGCCGTGCGGTCGAACTCGAACTGCCCGCGCTGGCGATCACCGACCTCAACAACCTGTTCGCGCTGGTCAAGTTCTACAAGGCCGCCGAGACGGTGGGCATCAAGCCCATTGCCGGCGCCGACGTGATGATCGCCACGCCCGACCAGGTGCCGTGGCGGATGACCTTGCTGTGCCGCGACCGCGAGGGCTATCTCAGCCTGTCGCGCCTGCTCACGCGCGCCTGGATGGAGGGCCATCGCCCGGAAGGCGGCGTCGCCATACATCCGGAATGGCTGCAAGCCGGCCACCACAACCTTTTCGCCCTTGCGGGGCGCGAGAGCCTGGCCGGACGCCTGTTCGCCGAAGGCCGCCACGACCTGGCCGAACAGCAACTGGCCGACTGGCAGCGCGTCTTCGGTGACGGCCTGCACCTGGAACTGACCCGCACCGGGCGCGACGGCGAAGTGCCGTTCAACCAGTTCGCGCTGCAGGCCGCCGGCACCCGCGGCCTGCCGGTGATCGCCAGCAACGACGTCCGCTTCCTGTACCCCACCGACTTCGCCGCGCACGAAGCACGCGTATGCATTTCCTCCGGTCGCGTGCTGGACGACCCCAAGCGTCCGCGCGACTACAGCGACCAGCAATACCTCAAGTCCGCCGAGGAAATGGCCGCGCTGTTCGCCGACGTGCCCGACGCGATCGACAACACGCTGGCGCTGGCACAGCGCTGCAACGTCGAGATGCGGCTGGGCACCTACTTCCTGCCGGCATATCCGGTGCCGGAAGACGAGACCCTGGACAGCTGGATCCGCAGCCAGTCGCGCGAAGGCCTGGCCATGCGCCTGGAAAAGAACCCGCTGGCGCCGGGCAAGACCCGCCAGGACTACCAGGATCGACTGGAATTCGAGTTGGACACCATCATCAAGATGGGTTTCCCCGGCTACTTCCTGATCGTGGCCGACTTCATCCAGTGGGGTAAGAACCAGGGCATCCCGATCGGTCCCGGCCGTGGTTCCGGCGCCGGCTCGCTGGTGGCCTGGGCGTTGCAGATCACCGACCTCGACCCGCTGCCCTACAACCTGCTGTTCGAGCGCTTCCTTAACCCCGAACGCGTGTCGATGCCCGACTTCGACATCGACTTCTGCATGGATCGCCGCGACGAGGTGATCGACTACGTGGCGCGCAAGTACGGGCGCGAGCGGGTCAGCCAGATCATCACCTACGGCACCATGGCCGCCAAGGCGGTGGTGCGCGACTGCGGGCGCGTGCTCGGCTTTCCGTACGGCCTGGTCGATGGCGTCGCCAAGCTGATTCCCAACATCCTCGGCATCACGCTGAAGGACGCGATGGGCGAAGGCAAGGAATCGGAGATGGCGTCGCCGGAGTTGATCCAGCGCTACCAGTCCGAGGACGACGTCCGCGACCTGATGGACCTGGCCCGGCAACTGGAAGACCTCACCCGCAACGCCGGCAAGCACGCCGGCGGCGTGGTGATCGCGCCCGAACCGCTGAGTGAGTTCTGCCCGCTGTTCGCCGAACACGACGACGACGGCCGGGGCAAGAACCCGGTCACCCAGTTCGACAAGAACGACGTCGAGGAAGTGGGCCTGGTGAAGTTCGACTTCCTGGGCCTGCGCACGCTGACCATCATCGACTGGGCGGTCAAGGCGATCAACGTGCGCCACGCACGTGCCGGGATCGAGCCGGTCGACATCACCGCGATCCCGCTCGACGACGTCGCCACCTACAAGGACATATTCGCCGCCGGCAACACCGGTGCGGTGTTCCAGTTCGAATCCTCGGGTATGCGCCGCCTGCTGAAGGATGCCCGGCCCGACCGTTTCGAGGACCTGATTGCGCTGGTGTCGCTGTACCGACCCGGCCCGATGGACCTGATCCCGGACTTCAACGCGCGCAAGCACGGCCAGCAGGACATCATCTATCCCGACCCGCGCACCGAAGCCATCCTGAAAGACACCTACGGCATCATGGTGTACCAGGAGCAGGTGATGCAGATGGCGCAGATCGTCGGCGGTTACTCGCTCGGCGGCGCCGACCTGTTGCGCCGTGCGATGGGCAAGAAGGTGCCGGCCGAGATGGCCAAGCACCGCGAGATCTTCCGCGAAGGCGCGGCCCTGGGCGGCGTGGATGGCCCGAAGGCCGACGAAATCTTCGACTTGATGGAGAAGTTCGCCGGCTACGGCTTCAACAAGTCGCACGCGGCCGCCTACGCGCTGGTCAGCTACCAGACCGCCTGGCTGAAACGGCACTACCCGGCTGAATTCATGGCCGCCACGCTGTCTTCGGACATGGACAACACCGACAAGGTGGTGGGCTTCCTGGACGAGGTGCGCAACCTCGGGTTGCAGGTCAAGCCGCCGCGCGTCAACGACTCGGCCTATATGTTCGAGGCCGCCAACGCCGACACCATCCAGTACGGCCTGGGCGCGATCAAGGGCGTGGGCCAGGGCGCCTGCGAGGCAGTGGTCGAAGAACGCCGGCGCAATGGTCCGTACACCAGCCTGCTGGATTTCTGCACCCGCGTGGCGTCGGCCAAGCTCAACCGGCGCACGCTGGAGGCGATCGTCAACGCCGGTGCCATGGACGGACTGGGCAAGAACCGCGCGTCGCTGATGCTGCAACTGCCGGAGGTGCTCAAGGCCACCGACCAGATGGCCAGGGAGCGCGAGTCCGGACAGAACTCGCTGTTCGGCGGCCCCGACCCGGATGCACCGGCGATGCAGCTGGACCTGCCCGAGAGCGCCGAATGGCAGCTCGGCCAGTTGCTCAGCGGTGAACGCGAAACCCTGGGCTTCTATCTCAGCGGCCACCCGTTCGATCCCTACCGTGCCGAGATCAAGGAACTGGTCGGCTGCGACCTGGGTGCGCTGGACAAGATCGTGTCCTCGCAGCAATCCGGACGTGGCGGCGGTGGCGGCGATGGCGAAAAGCGCGCCTGGCGCCCTGAAGTGAGCGCAATCCTCGCCGGCCAGGTGGTCGGCGTGCGCCGCAAGGGCGACAGCCAGGTATTCGTCCAGCTCGAAGATGGCGTGGGCCGGGTCGAATGCAGCGCGTTCTCCGACGCGATGGCCGAGTTCGGCCACCTGCTCACCCGTGATCGCATCCTGATCATCAAGGGCGGGCTGCGCGAGGACGAGTTCAACGGCGGCTACAGCCTGCGCATCCGCCAGTGCTGGGATTACGAGCAGATCTGCGCCGACCACACTCAGCGCCTGTCGCTGCGCGTGGACCTGCGCGAGAAGCAGGCCTGGCAGCGCATCGATGCGCTGCTGGCGCGGCATCGCCCCGGCCGTACCCCCCTGCGCCTGGATCTGCTGCTCAAGTCGGCCCAGGGCGGCGTGGCTGGGATGCTCGACCTCAACGGCGAACAGGGCGTACGCATCGATCCGCAACTGATGGACAGCCTGCGCGCCGATCCAGCGGTGCGCACGATCAAGCTCAAGTACAACCCGCCATGGGCGCAATAGGCCGCAGCGGGAGCCTGATCCCGCTGCATTGCCGCCAGCTCGCGCCGGCCTGACGCGGCAGCGGGCCGCGCATGCGGCCCACCCCCACCGCACCGCCCCGTACGGGCTCATCGCCTGCCATCGGCTAAACTCCCCACCTTACGTTCACCACGGCTTCCCATGAACCCGAACTACCTCGACTTCGAGCAACCCATCGCCGATCTGGAAGCCAAGATCCAGGATCTGCGCAACGCCAGCACCGGGCCGGCGGTCAACGTCGACGCCGAGGTGCGGGCGCTGCGCAGCAAACTGCGGGTACGCACCGCGCAGATCTTCCGCGACTTGTCGGCGTGGCAGGTTTCGCAGCTGGCGCGCCATCCGCAGCGGCCGTACACCCTCGACTACATCAAGGTGTTCTGCGACGAATTCCAGGAACTGGCTGGCGACCGTGCCTATGCCGACGACAAGGCCATCGTCGGCGGCCTGGGCCGCATCGCCGGCCGTTCGGTAGTCATCATCGGCCACCAGAAAGGTCGCGACACCAAGAGCAAAGTAGCCCGCAATTTCGGCATGCCGCGTCCCGAGGGGTATCGCAAGGCACTGCGGCTGATGAAGCTGGCCGAGCGTTTCCGTCTGCCGCTGCTGACCTTCATCGACACCCCCGGCGCCTATCCCGGCATCGGTGCAGAAGAGCGCGGGCAATCGGAAGCGATCGCACGCAATCTACTGGAGATGGCCGAGCTGAAGATTCCGGTGATCTGCACCGTGATCGGCGAAGGCGGCTCCGGCGGCGCATTGGCGATTGGCGTGGGCGACCGCACGCTGATGCTGGAATACGGCACCTATTCGGTGATCTCGCCGGAAGGCTGCGCCTCGATCCTGTGGAAGGACGCCGCCAAGGCCAAGGATGCCGCCGAACAGCTCGGCCTGACCGCCAAGCGCCTGAAGGGCCTGGGCCTGGTCGACAAGGTGGTGCGTGAACCGATCGGCGGTGCCCATCGCAATCCGGCACAGATGGCCAAGCGCCTGAAGGCGGTGCTGCTCAATGAACTCGACACCCTGGAAAAGATCCCGGTCGATGCTCTGCTGCAACAGCGCTACGAGCGCCTGCGCGCCTATGGCGCGTACGACGCAGCATAACCCCGCTGCGAGACGGGGATTCGTTTCCGACGAATCCCCGTCCAGGCCTCAGAACGGCTTGAACAACACCAGCCAGATGATGGCCAGCAGCGCCAGCACCGGCAGCTCGTTGAACAGCCGCAACTTGCGCGAGCTCGGCAAGGCACGCCCCTGCTCCACGCCCTTGAGCCAGCGCCCAGTGAAGATGTAATAGGCCAGGATCACTGCCACCAGCGCCAGCTTGGCGTGCATCCAGCCCGTCCCCGGCCCCACCATGGTCGGGAAATCCGGAATGAAGCGATAGCCCAGCCACAATAGCGCGCCCAGCAACAGCGCCAGGCCCAGCATGTTGTGGCCGAACCGATACAGGCGCCGACCCATCAGCACCAGCCGCGCCTGCACCTGCGGCTGCCCCGCCGCTTCGGCGATATTGACCAGAATGCGCGGCAGGTAGAACACCGCCGCCATCCATGCGATCACGAACAGCAGGTGGAAGGTCTTGATCCATAGGTAAAGGGTCATGCTGGCTCCGGCGGCTCGCGTAGGATGTGCGGCATTTTCACCGATCCCCCTTGGTAAAACACAGGCCTGCAATGGACAAACCCTACGACGCGCACTACTTCGACCACTGGTATCGCAAGGCAGGACTGAGCGATCCGGCGCGTCTGCGGCGAAAGGTCGCACTGGCGGTCGCGCAGGCCGAGTACTACCTGGAGCGTCCGCTGCGCAGCGTGCTGGACATCGGCTGCGGCGAAGCGGCCTGGCGCGCGCCGCTGCGCGCACTGCGACCCAAGGCCAGCTACCTGGGCTTCGACAACAGCCAATACGCGGTGCAGCGCTACGGCCGCAGCCGCGCCATCCACCCGGCCCGGTTCGGCGACTTCGCCTGGCTCCGGCCCTGCGCGCCGGTGGACCTGCTGGTGTGCTCGGACGTGATGCACTATCTGCCTACGCGCGAACTCAACCAGGGGCTGCCCGGACTGGCCGAGCTGTGCGGCGGAATCG
>JAATFS010000488.1 GCA_015655035.1 Lysobacterales bacterium
GCCGCCCTCGCCCCCGCTGCCGAGGCCCAGACCATTGCTGGCGGTGGCCACGCGCCCTTCCTGGGGCATGCCAACGAGGTCGCCGGGGCGTTACGGCGTTTCATCGCGGGCCTGCGCTGATACGGCGGCCAAACCCCGACCTCCGCGAAGGCCATCGATGGCGCGACAACGGCTCGAACGCCGATCACTCCGTCGCCTGCGTATCCGGCCGCCCCCGTGAGCGCCGGCCGAGCGCCGCAGGAGCCGTTTCCCGCACGGGTGAGCGGTCGCAAACCTGACCCATGCCACACCAGGCGCTTTCGCATTCGCCGTGGCGCGAGCGACAATAGCCGCTCAATGAACACCCTTCTCGATTCCCGCCACGTCCGCCGGGCCTTCGCACGCGCGGCCGGCAGCTACGATGCCGCCGCCGCCCTGCAACACGAGGTCGAGAAGCGCCTGCTCGAGTCGCTCGACTACCTGGACGAACGCGTACCTCAGGTCGTGCTCGATATCGGCGCCGGCCCTGGCCATGCGTCGGCGGCGATGAAGAAGCGCTGGCCCAAGGCGCAGGTGATTGCGCTCGACCAGGCCCTGCCGATGCTGCGAGAAGCCAAGAAGCAGGCCGGCTGGTGGAAACCATTCGCACGCGTGTGTGCCGACGCGCGCAGCCTGCCAGTGGCCGACGGCAGCGTCGATGTGATTTTCAGCAACTTGTGCCTGCAATGGGTCGAGGACTTGCCGGCGGTGTTCGCTGGCTTCCGCCGCGCACTCAAGCCGGGTGGGCTATTGCTGTGCTCCACGTTCGGGCCGGATACCTTGGTCGAATTGCGCGATGCGTTCGCCCAGGTCGACGACGTCCCGCACGTGAACCGCTTTGCGCAGATCGCGCAGTTCGGAGATGCGTTGATGATGTCCGGCTTCCGCGACCCGGTACTGGACCGCGACCTGTTCACTCTCACCTATGCCGACCTGGCCGCGCTGATGCACGAACTGCGTGCGACAGGCGCAACCAATGCGCTGCGCCAGCGCCGCGCTACGCTGACGGGCCGTGGCCGTTTCGCCGCAGCGACGGCCGCCTACGAGCCATTGCGCCATCCCGATGGCCGCCTGCCAAGCTCTTGGGAAGTCATCTACGCCCATGCCTGGGCGCCCGATCCGGGCGCCCCGGTCCGCGAGCAAGGTCATGACATCGCCTCGATGCCGGTGGCCTCGATTCCGATCCGGCGGCGTCCACGCGACCCCGGCTAACGCTTGCGCAGCCCAGTGCCCGCCCGCCACCGTGACGAGCGCGGACCCGCAAGCGACTAGAATCCGTGCCGGCGTTTCCCGGCGTTCCCTTATTCGGCCTTACCCATGTTGAAGTGGCTCATCATCGCGCTGTTCATCGCATCGGCGCTGTACATCCATTATCGCGGTCGCGTGCGCCACCGGCTCAGCCGGCAATTGCTCGACCATTCCACCTTCATGGCACCGATCAACGTACTGATGTACCTGTGCTCGCGCGTGCCGACCACACCGTTCATCGACCCGGACAAGGAGTTCCCGGAACTGGCGCCGTTGCGCGCGCAATGGTCGACGATCCGCGACGAGGCTGTAGCGTTGGCCGAGCTGAAGAAGATCAAGGCCGCCGACGGCTATACCGATGTCGGCTTCAACTCGTTCTTCCGCCGTGGCTGGAAACGTTTCTACCTCAAGTGGTACGGCACCGCGCACCCGTCCGCCGCCGAGTTGTGCCCGCAGACCACCGCGCTGCTGCACTCGATCCCGACGATAAAGGCGGCGATGTTCGCCGAGCTGCCGCCCGGCAGCGAACTGCGCCCGCACCGCGATCCGTTCGCCGGTTCGATGCGGCTGCACCTGGGACTGGCCACGCCCAACGACGACCGTTGCTTCATCGACGTCGATGGCCAGCGCCACAGCTGGCGGGACGGCGAATGGACCATGTTCGACGAGACCTACATCCACTACGCCCGCAACGACACCGAGCAGGACCGCATCATCCTGTTCTGCGACATCGAGCGGCCAATGCGCTGGCGCTGGGCACAAGCGATCAATCG
This sequence comes from Lysobacterales bacterium, assembly GCA_015655035.1. Lineage (GTDB taxonomy): Bacteria > Pseudomonadota > Gammaproteobacteria > Xanthomonadales > Xanthomonadaceae > JAATFS01. The sequence continues at coordinate 2,040 of JAATFS010000488.1, forward strand.
CTTTGTCGGCACGAGCCTGCTGGCAGCCGGCTCCTCGCCCAACCAGGACGGCGACAAGACCGGCGGCATCAACCGTGTTTTCCGCTACTTCTACGCCGTGCGACTGAAAGCCAAGGCTCTGAAGGAACGCAACAACCCGTTGTACCAAGTGCTCAAGTGGGGCATCTTCGCACTGATCGCCGTGGGCATCATCCTGCTCTGAAGCCAAGCCCAAGAACAGCA
>JAATFS010000501.1 GCA_015655035.1 Lysobacterales bacterium
AGCTGTCCTTCCAGCTGGGCGATGACGTCGTGCAGCTCTTGGGTCCAGGTCGGCTCGTCGCCAGGCAGCACCTGGGCGGCGAGCTTGTGCAGCGCGGCCTGTTCCTCGCGTTCGGCGAAATGTTCGAGCAAGGCGCCGGTGCTGATTTCCGGGCGCTGCTGTACCAGCTCCAGCAGCTCCAGCAACAGCTCCACGCCCGGCTGGCGCAGGCCGGCGATGTCGTGGTGGCCGTCCAGGCTCAGTGCCAGCGCAGGTTGTTGCAGCAGCAGCGCGATCGCACTGCGCACCAGGCTGCGTTTCTGCGTGGGCGCTACCGGGCGTACCGCCGGGCGGGTTGGCGCGGCGGGGCTGGAGGGCCCACCGACGCCGGTGATCTGCGCCAGCCGCTGCCGCATCAGGTCGCCGAAGGCGCCATCGGGAATCTGCGCCAGCATCGGTTTGGCGCGCTCGGCCAGGCGGGCCTTGCCGTCGAGCGTGCCCAGGTTGATCTCGCGCGACATTTCGTCGAAGAAGAATTGCGACAGCGGCGTGGCCTGCTTCAGGCGTGTGTCGAAGGCGTCGGCGCCTTCCTTGCGCACGATCGTGTCCGGATCCTCGCCGTCGGGCAGGAACAGGAAGAAGGCCTGGCGGCCATCCTTCATTCGCGGCAGCACCGATTCGAGCGCGCGCCAACCGGCCCTGCGCCCGGCGTTGTCGCCGTCGAAACAGAAGTACACGTCGGGTGCATTGCGGAACAGCAGCTCGGCATGTTCCGGGGTGGTCGCGGTGCCGAGCGTGGCCACCGCCTGGGTGACCCCGAACTGGAACAGCGACACCACGTCCATGTAGCCCTCGACCACGATCAGCCGCTCGATCTTCTGATTGGCCTGGCGCACCTGCCACAGGCCGTACAGCTCGCGGCCCTTGTGGAACAGCGCGGTTTCCGGCGAGTTGAGGTACTTGGGGCCGTCGTCCTTGGCGAGCACGCGCCCGCCGAAGGCGATCACGCGGCCACGCCGATCGAAGATCGGGAACATCACCCGGTCGCGGAACTTGTCGTAGACATGGCCGCGATCGTTCTTGGAGAACAGCCCGCCGCGATCGAGCAGCTTCATGCGGCGCTCGTCGGTGCCCAGCGCATCCTTCAGCGCGCTATATCCATCGGGCGCATAGCCAATGGCGAAGCGCTCGCGGTTGTCGGCATCCACGCCACGTCCATCGAGATAGTCGCGCGCCTTGTCGCTGCTTTCCAACTGGCGCTGGAAGAACTTGCTGGCCGCTTCCAGCGCCGAGTAGAGGTCGCGGCTGTCGTCCTGCTGCGCGGCGCTGCGCTGCGGTGCATCGCGCGGCACTTCCATGCCGACGCGCTTGGCCAGCTCGTCCACCGCATCGAGGAATTCCAGGCGGTCGTAGTTCATCAGGAAGCTGATCGCGGTGCCGTGCGCGCCGCATCCGAAGCAGTGATAGAACTGCTTGGTCGGAGACACCGTGAACGAAGCCGAGCGCTCGTCGTGGAACGGGCAACGCGCCGAGTATTCCTTGCCCTGGCGCTTGATCGGCACCCGGCTGCCGATCACCTCGACGATGTCGGTACGTGCGAGTAGATCGTCGATGAAAGCGTCGGGGATGCGGGCCATGGGTAGGGCAGGTCTTCTTGATCGAGCGGAGCGCCAGCGACGCAGGGCCGGGCGCGGGCAGACGGGCAAGTGTATGCCGATACGGGAAGCGCGAGGGCCGATCCCGGAGTGCGTGCGGGAGCTTGCCGAGGAGCGGTCAGGCGGCCGGGGAGGCGTCGGCCTGGCGTTGCGCCTGCTCGAGCGCGCGCTGCGCGTGCAGCCGCTCGTCGATTACCGCGGTCAGCAGCGCGCCGACGAAGAACACCACGATCGCGTAGTAGATCCATATCAGCATGATCACCAGCGCGCCCATCGAGCCATAGGCGCTGCCCGGCGCGGCAGTGGCGATGTACAGGCCGATCGCGTAGCGGCCCAGCGCGAACAGGCAGGCGGTGATCACGCCGCCGATCAGCGCCTGCCGCCATTGCACCAGGCGATCGGGCAGATAGCGATAAAGGAAAGCGAAGGCGATCGAGTACAGCAGCAGCGTGGTGGCGTACCCGACCGCCGGCAGTAGCGAGGGCATGCGTGCGAACACCACCTGCACGGCAGTGGTGGCGATCATCGACACGATCATCAAAAAGCCCAGCGCCAGCACCACGCCGAACGAAAACACGCGCTTCTTGAGCCAGACCTTGATGCCGTCCAGGCGTTGTTTGTCGGTACGGAAGATCAAGTTCAACGCGTTCTGCAATTGCGCGAACACCGCCGTGGCACCAACGAACAACAGCAAGGTACTCCACAACCCGGCCAGCGAGCCGATGCCGGGCTGGTCGGTGGCATTGCGGATGACGGTATCGGCAACGGTGGCGGCGCTGCTGCCGGCCAGTTGCCCGATCTGCTCGACCAAGGCGTTCTGCGCCGGAGGATACAGCGAAGCGGTCAGCCACAGCAGAAGTACCAGCAGCGGCGCCAAGGACAGCAACGCATAGAACGACAACGATGCGGCCTGGGTCAGGATGTCGATTTCGAGGAAACGGTTGGCCAGGGCTGCCGGCAGGCTGCCGCGCAGCCGTTCCAGGTGCTTGTTCAGCCGTTCGGAGGAAATCGTTGTGACCGGCATGCAGGCTTCCACTGGGCGCATACCGGATCATGGGGCGTCGTGGGGAAAAGCCGGTATGCGGAAGGCTTCGCCCGCGCCATGCTGGACGTGTTCTTTTTAGCAGGGCAGGAACTAAGGCGTGGTGAACGTCCCGGCGACGGGGGCGGGACGTTGCTGGCTCAGCCAGCGAGCTGCTGCTTCACCAGTGCCGAGACCTGGCCCATGTCGGCCTGGCCGGCCAGCTTGGGCTTGAGCGCGCCCATCAGCTTGCCGATGTCGGCCGGGCCAGTGGCGCCGGTGGCGGCGATCGCGGCCTGGATCGCGGCGACGATCTCGGCTTCGCCCAGCTTGGCGGGAACATAGCGTTCGATCACCATGATTTCCTCGCGTTCGATCGCCGCCAGGTCCTCGCGGGCGGCACTCTCGTACTGGCTCACCGAGTCCTTGCGCTGCTTGACCATCTTGTCGAGCACGGCGATCACGGCGGCGTCGTCCAGCTCGATGCGCTCGTCCACTTCCCTCTGCTTGATAGCGGCGTTGATCAGCCGGATCACACCCAGGCTGTGCTTGTCGCCGCTCTTCATGGCGGCCTTCATGTCATCGATGAGCTGTTGCTTGAGGGACATGGGTACTGACTCCTGATTGGCCGGATGGGGTTTCGGAAATTGGGGCTGGCGAGGGTGCAGGGCATGATGGCCGCCGCGGTCCGTGGTCCGCGGCGGAGGCCGACCTTGCCGTTCCAGCCAAAAAACCAATACAAAAAGCCGGCGACGCTTGGCGTGCCGGCTCTTGCGCTCCATGCCGGAGGGTAGCGCCTACAGCGCCAACCCTCGGGCGGGGAGACTACGTCAGCTCAGTACAGGCGCTGGCGCTTGGTGACGTCGCGCGACGAGCGACGCAGCTGACGCTTGACCGCAGCAGCGGCCTTGCGCTTACGCTCTTGGGTCGGCTTTTCGTAGAACTCGCGCTTGCGGGTTTCGGCCAGCACGCCGGCCTTTTCGCAGGTGCGCTTGAAACGGCGGAGCGCAAACTCGAAGGGCTCGTTCTCGCGGACTTTAACGCTGGGCATGGGTTCTCCAGAAATTTGGAAGTCCGACCTGGATGGTCGGGCTCTTGCGATGGGACTCGCATAAGGTATTCCCGGGAGGTTTTCCCGGTGAGCCGCGCATTATATCGGCTTGTGCCAACACTGCAAGCACCCCGTTTGGCGTGGCCTGCAATCGGGTCCAGAATAGTGCAATGAAAGTTCTCGGTATTGAATCATCGTGCGACGAGACCGGCGTTGCGGTCTACGACACCGCACTGGCTGGCGCGTCGGCGCTGCGCGCGCATCAGGTCTACAGCCAGATCGCCCTGCACGCTGAATACGGCGGCGTGGTCCCCGAACTGGCCAGCCGCGACCATGTGCGCAAGCTGCTGCCGCTGTTGCGGCAGACCCTGGACGAGGCGGGACTGAAGGTAGGCGACCTCGACGGGGTGGCCTATACCGCCGGTCCCGGCCTGGTCGGGGCGCTGCTGGTCGGGGCCAGCGTGGCGCGCGCGCTGGCCTGGGGGCTGGATATCCCGGCCATCGGGGTCCATCACATGGAAGGTCACTTGCTGGCGCCGCTGATGGAGAACGACCCGCCGCAGCCGCCGTTCGTGGCATTGCTGGTGTCCGGCGGGCATACCCAACTGGTAGCGGTCGAGGCGATCGGCCGCTACCGGCTGCTCGGCGAGACGCTGGACGATGCGGCGGGGGAAGCCTTCGACAAGACCGCCAAGATGATGGGACTGCCGTATCCGGGTGGCCCGCAACTGGCGGCGTTGGCCGAGGCCGGTACGCCCGGGCGGTTCCGCTTCGCCCGGCCGATGACCGACCGGCCGGGGCTGGATTTCAGCTTCAGCGGCCTGAAGACCCAGGTGCTGCTGGCCTGGCGCGGCAGCGACCAGACCGAGACCACTCGCCACGACATCGCGCGCGGGTTCGAGGACGCGGTGGTGGATACGCTGGCGATCAAGTGTGAGCGCGCGCTGGATGCGGCCGAGAGCGACATCCTGGTGGTGGCTGGCGGCGTCGGCGCCAACCGGCGCTTGCGCGCACGCCTGCAAACGATGGCCACCCGGCGCGGAGGGCGGGTGTGTTTCCCGCGCCCGGAGCTGTGCACCGACAACGGCGCGATGATTGCCTTCGCCGGTGCGCTGCGGTTGCAGGCCGGTCAGCAGGGCGATGCGGCGGTGCACGTCACCCCGCGCTGGGACATGGCGTCGCTGCCGCCGTTGGTGGCAGCGGCGGAGCCAGGCGTCGGGATTCGGGATTCGTAGAAACCGCTGTTCCGCCTGCTGTCGTGCGCCTTGCCCATCCCGAATCCCCATTCTTCAATTCCGGCTCTCCCATGGACAAAGTTTTTATCGAAGGTCTCGAAATCGATGCGTTGATCGGCATCTACGACTGGGAGCGGCGTATCCGCCAGACCTTGCGCTTCGATCTGGAAATGGGCTTCGACAACCGCCGGCCCGCCGCCAGCGACGATATCGCCGATACGCTCGACTACAAGGCAGTCAGCAAGCGGCTGATGGAATTCGTCCGGCAGTCGGATTTCGGGCTGGTGGAAACCCTGGCCGAGCGCTGCGCGGCAGTGGTGCTGGATGAGTTCGAGGTGCAGTGGCTGCGGCTGAAGCTGAGCAAGCCCGGCGCGGTGCGCGGCGCGCGCGCGGTCGGCGTGATCATCGAGCGCAAGGCCGCAAGATGACACTCGCCAGTGCGGTGGTGCATGCCGATCAGCAGGTGCTCGGCCAGCAGTTGGATGCAGTGCAGGCGGTATTGGCGCCGTATCCGGGGACCTACGACGCGACCATGTTGGCGCTGCTGTTGCTGGCCGCATGGCTGGCGAACTGGGTGACCAAGCGGATCCTGCTGCGGGTGCTGCAAACGCTGCTCAGCAACGCACCCTGGGCGCGCCAGGAGGACGACGGAAAACCGCTGCGGCTGAGCGTGGTTCCACGCCTGGCCAATGTGGTGCCGGCGCTGGTGATCCAGTGGGGCGTGTCGTCGATTCCCGATCTTCCGGCACGCCTGGTCGCGTTCCTGCAAGGCGGCTGCAAGGTCTTCATCGTGGTCACGGTGGTGCTGGCGATCTCGCATGCGCTGGAGCTGTTCAACGCCAGCTATGAACGCCGGCCGGATGCGCGCAACCGCCCGATCAAGGGCTTCCTGCAAGTCGTCAAGATCATCCTGTTCGTGCTCGCGGGGCTGTCGATCGTGGCCACGCTGTCGGGTGTCACGCTGAGCCATATCGTGACCGGACTCGGCGCGATCATGGCGGTGCTGATCCTGGTATTCCAGGACACGTTGTTGTCGCTGGTGGCCAGCGTGCAGATCAGCAGCGATGGCCGCGTGCGCATCGGCGACTGGATCGAAATGCCGAGCCAGAACGCCGATGGCACCGTTACCGATATCGCGCTGCACACCTTGACGGTGCAGAACTGGGACATGACGATCGTCACCATCCCGACCAAGAAGCTGATCAGCGAGTCGTTCAAGAACTGGCGCGGCATGGTCGAGTCCGGTGGACGCCGGATCAAGCGCTGTCTCTACCTGGACCAGCACAGCGTGCGCTTCCTCACCGACGAGGAGCTGGTCCACCTGCAGCAATTCACCTCGCTGCGCGAATACCTGGGCGAGAAACAGCAGGAAATCGCCGCCTGGAATGCGGATCTGGCGGCCAAGGGCATATCGCCGGTCAATGGCCGGCGTCCGACCAACCTGGGCACGTTCCGCGCCTACGTGCAGCGCTATCTGCGGCTGCATCCGCAGATTCGGCAGGACATGCTGCTGATGGTGCGCCAGCTGCAGCCCGGCGCCAATGGCCTGCCGATGGAGATATGGTGCTTTGCCAGCGAGACCGGGATCGTCGGTTACGAACAGGTCCAGGCCGATCTGTTCGACCACTTGATGTCGGTGTTGCCACAGTTCGACCTGCAGGTGTTCCAGGTCTCCAGTGATGCGATGCTGATGCGCGCCGACGCGCGGAAACACCCGGAACAACACCGGATCATAGCGGCGATCGGTGGCTGAGACAGCCCTGTTTTTGCCGCTTGACGGAGATTGCGGTTACGGGCATGTTGATGACAACACACCGGCCCCACCATGGTTGCCGGCTGACAGCCAGCAAGGGGCAAGATGGACTGGAGCAGGTACCGAACCGCCACCTATGACGAGCTGATCCAGGCCGATGGCGTACCGCGTCCCTCGGCCCGGCGGGTCATCGAATACCTCTCCAGCCTTTCCAGTCGCGAAATCTCCGAGCGACAGATCGCCTCCGACGTCGTCGCGCGTCTGATGGGCATTACCTTCACCGTCTACACCGACGGCCGCAACGTCGACCGGACGCTGCCGTTCGACCTGATTCCGCGCGTGATTCCGCTCAGTGAGTGGCAGCGCACCGAGGCCGGACTGAAGCAGCGCATGCAGGCGTTGAACCTGTTCATCGGCGACGTCTACGGCGCGCAGCGGATCGTCAAGGACAAGGTGTTCCCGGCGATGTTGCTGGAGCATTCGGTGAATTTCCGCGAGCAGTGCGTGGGCATCACCCCGCCGCTGGGGGTATGGGCGCACATCTGCGGCTCGGATCTGGTCAGGGACGCCGACGGCACGCTGTATGCGCTGGAAGACAACCTGCGCATCCCGTCCGGCGTGTCGTACATGCTGGAAAACCGCATGGTCGCCAAGCGCGTATTCCCCGAGCTGTTCGAGACCACCACGATCCTGCCGGTGGACGACTATCCGGCCCAGCTCTACGACACCCTGGCGGCGCTGAGCCCCCGGCCCGGCGACATCCCGGTGATCGCGTTGCTCACCCCTGGCGTATTCAACAGCGCCTACTTCGAGCACGCCTACCTGGCGCATGCGATGGGCGTGGAACTGGTGGAAGGTGACGACCTGTTCGTTGCCGACGACGACTGCACCTACATGCGCACGGTCTACGGGCCGCGCCGGGTGGACGTGATCTACCGCCGGATCGACGACATCTTCATCGACCCCGAAGCGTTCCGCCCCGATTCGGTACTCGGCGTGCCCGGCCTGATCCGCAGTTGGCGCGCCGGCAAGGTGGCGCTGGCCAATGCGCCCGGCGCCGGCGTGGCGGACGACAAGGTGGTGTTCGCCTATGTGCCCAAGATGATCCGGTACTACCTGGACCAGGAGCCGATCCTGCCGAACGTCCCCAGCTATCTGTGCCACGACGACAAGGACCGCCAATACGTGCTCGAGCACCTGGATCAGCTGGTGGTGAAGCCGGCCAACGAGTCCGGCGGCTACGGCATGTTGATCGGGCCGCGCTCGAGCGCGGCCGAGCGCGAGCAGTTCCGCGCGCTGATCCAGGCGGATCCGCGCAACTACATTGCCCAGCCGACCCTGAATCTGTCCACTGCCCCGATCATTACCGACGACGGTCCATCGCCGCGGCACCTGGACCTGCGGCCCTTCATCCTGTCGCGCGAGGACACTTACGTGACGACCGGCGGGCTGACCCGGGTAGCGATGACCGAGGGCTCGCTGGTGGTGAATTCCTCCCAGGGCGGCGGCGCAAAGGACACCTGGGTCGTAGACCTGGACGAAGAAGGTATGGCCTGATGCTCTCGCGTGTAGCCGACAACCTGTACTGGTTCAGCCGCTATCTGCGCCGGGCCGAGAACACCGCGCGCCTGGTGGGTGTCGGTAGCCTGTTGCAGCTGGATCTGCCGCGCTCGGTGCGTTTCGCCTGGCGGCCGATGATCGACACCGTGGGCGCTGGCGACATCTTCAAGGACCTGTTTCCCGAAGCCGGCGAGGATGTCGCCGACATCGACGTGCTGCGTTTCCTGTTACTGGACGAGCGCAATCCATCGTCGCTGGCGACGTCGGTGCAGGAAGCGCGCGAGATCCTGCGCGGGATCCGCGACACGCTGCCGCAAGAAGCCTGGGAAGCGGTCAACGACCTGCATCTGCATATCGGCGCCAATGGCGAGCGCGGCATCGGCCGGCGCTATCGCATGGATTTCCTCACTCGCATCACCGACGCGTGCCTGAAGGTGTCCGGGCTGCTGACCGCCAATGTGAGCCGCGACATCGGTTTCCAGTTCATGCGCCTGGGCACGGCGATCGAACAGGCGGACATGACCACGCGGATCATCGATGCCGCGGCGTCCGGCCTGGTCACCCCGCGTGATCCCGACGATCTGGAGGCCTACCAGAACATGCAATGGATGAGCGCGTTGCGCTCGCTGGCCGCCTACCAGATGTACCGACGGCATGTACGCCAGCGTGTCAGCGGCGGCCATGCGTTGCGCTTCCTGCTACAGAACAACGAGTTCCCACGCAGTGTGCAGTTCTGCCTGACGCGCGCCCAGCACATCCTGCCGAGCATGCCGCCGCGGCCGTCGGTGGATCGCGCGTTGATGCGGCTCAGCGGCATGATCCGCAACGCCGATCCCAATTATCTGGCCGCGCACGACCCGGTGCCGTTCATGGACGAGGTGCAGACGCGCGTGGGCGAGTTGCACATGGCGATCGCCGACGCTTATTTCAGTTCGTAGCGAGGGCCTGACCTGGCGGGCGCGCGGCCTTGGCCCGGAGAGCGTTCCTGCTTGGAGCGGTGTGCGTCGCTGTCGGCCGCCGCACGGGGAGTCTGGTCTACTAGCTGAACAAGTTGGCTGAACGGCCAATGGGTTCCCCCATTCGGGACCGGAACGCTAGAATTGGCGGCCATGTAAACGTTTTCTCAAGGACGTCAATGGCTGCTGCAGACCGTATCGAATCCCTGATTGCCCGGATGACCATCGACGAGAAGGTCGGACAATTGGGCGTGTTCGCCGACATGGTGCGTCCGTTTGCGCCAGACGTGAATCCCGAAGCCAATGTGCATAACGCCGGCGAGGTGTTGCAACAGGTCCGCGAGGGCCGGGTGGGGTCGCTGTTCAACGGCGTGGGCGCCGAGCTGGGCCGGAAGATCCAGAAAGTCGCCATCGAGGAGAGCCGGCTTGGTATCCCGGTGATCCTGGCCGCGGACGTGATCCATGGCATGCGCACGGTATTCCCGATCCCGTTGGGCGAGGCCGCCAGCTTCGAGCCTGCGCTGGCCGAGCGCACCGCGCGCGCCACTGCGATCGAGGCCACCGCCGCTGGGTTGCACTGGACCTATGCCCCGGCGGTGGACATCGCGCGCGACCAGCGCTGGGGCCGGGGCGCCGAGGGCGCCGGCGAGGACGTGGTGCTCGGCGCCGCGTTCGCTGCCGCGCGCGTACGCGGATTCCAGGGCGAGGACCCGACCGCGCATGATTCGCTGGTCGCCACGCCCAAGCATTTCGCCGCCTACGGCGCGGTTGCCGCCGGCATGGAATACAGCAGCGTGGATATCGCGCCGCAAACCTTGCGCGATGTGCACCTGCCGCCGTTCAAGGCGGCCTTCGATGCCGGTGCGCTGAGCGTGATGTCTTCGTTCAACGACATCAACGGGGTGCCGGCCAGCGCCAACCACGAGCTGCTGACCGGGATCCTGCGCGGCGAGTGGAAGTTCGCCGGCCCGGTGGTTTCCGACTACACCGCCGACATGGAGTTGATTGCACACGGTTATGCCGCCGACGAGCGCGACGCTACCAAGAAGGCGTTCCTGGCCGGGCTGGACCTGAGCATGCAGAGCGGTTTCTATGCCGCGCATCTGCCGTCGCTGGTGGAGAGTGGCGAGGTGCCGATGGAGTGGCTGGACCAGAGCGTGCGCCGGATGCTGGAACTCAAGCAGCGCATCGGCCTGTTCGATGATCCGTACCGCTCGCTGGACCCGGCGCGCGAGGCCGACGCCACGCATATTCCGGCGCACGACATGCTGTCGCGCGAGGCGGCCCGGCGCTCGGTGGTGCTGTTGAAGAACCACGGCGGGGTGCTGCCGCTGAAGACCAGCGAACAGAAGATCGCGTTGATCGGGCCGTTCGTGCAGGACCGCGAGAACATCGAGGGGTGCTGGACCCTGTTCGGCGACAAGGCACGCTATGTGACCCTGGAAAGCGGTGTGCGCGCGGCGATCGGCGATCCCGGGGCGCTGGCGGTCGTGGCCGGCTGCGGACTGGAAGAGGCACTGGAAGGTGGCATCGACGCGGCCGTGGCCGCCGCGCAGGCGGCTGACGTCGTGGTGCTGGCGCTGGGGGAGCCCCAGCGCTTCAGCGGTGAGGCGCAGTCGCGTACCGAGATCACGTTGCCTCCGGCGCAGCAGGCATTGGCCGAGGCGGTCGCCGCCACCGGCAAGCCGATGGTGGTGCTGCTGCGCAACGGCCGCGCGCTGGCGTTGTCCGGCGCAGTACGCGACGCGGCGGCGATCGTGGTCACCTGGTATCTCGGTACCCAGACCGGCCATGGCGTGGCCGACGTGCTGTTCGGCCACTACAACCCGTCCGGTCGCCTGCCGATCAGCTTTCCGCAGGTCAGTGGGCAACAGCCGTATTTCTACAACCACCTGCGTACCGGCCGTCCGGAACTACCGTCGATGACCGAGTACAAGGCGCGTTGGCGCGAGCTGCCGAACGAGCCTCTGTATCCGTTTGGCCATGGCCTGAGCTACACCACGTTCGAGTACGGCGCGCCGCAGCTGAGCAGTGCGGCGCTGGGCTGGGACGACACCTTGACCATCACCACCCATATCACCAACACCGGCGGCGTTGCCGGCGAGGAAGTGGTGCAGCTGTACCTGCATGATCGCGTGGCCAGCCGGGTGCGCCCGGTGCGCGAACTCAAGGGATTCCGCAAGATCCTGCTGGCGCCCGGCGAGAGTGCCGAGGTCGTGTTCACGCTCGACCGGCGAGTATTGGCCTTCACCAACCCGAACGGCGAGTTCGCTGCCGAACCGGGGCTGTTCGATCTGTGGGTGTGCGCCTCGGCCAAAAGTGGCGAGCCGGTGCAGTTCGAGCTGCGGGGCGAATAAGGCGGGCCGTTCGTCGCTGGTGCGATTCACAGCCGGCCTCAGGCCGCCTGGAACGGAGGGAAGTCCCCCCGCAAGGAGGGACGGCGGCGTAGCTCGATCGCGGGGCTCAGGTCTTGGGCGTAAGCTTCAACAAACGGCCATCCTCGCCGTCCTCCAGTAGCCAGATGGCACCGTCCGGGCCTTGCTCGACCTCGCGGATGCGTTCGCCCATGTCGTAGCGGGCGACCTCGCGCGGCAGGGTGCCGTCCAGCGAAACCTGCACCAGCGCCTTCGACGACAGCCCACCGATGAAACCATTGCCCCGCCAACGCGGGAACTGCGTACCGCTGTAGATGATGAAGCCCGCCGGCGAGATCACCGGGTTCCAGCTCACCTTGGGCGCGGCGAACTCCGGGTGCGTGGCATGGTCGGGAATCGGCTTGCCGTCGTAGTGGTCGCCGTTGGAGACGATCGGGTAGCCATAGTTGGCGCCGCGCTCGATCAGGTTGAGCTCATCACCGCCGGCAGGACCCATTTCGTGTTCCCACAACCGGCCCTGCGCATCGAAAGCGATCCCCAGCGCATTGCGGTGGCCGAGCGACCAGACTTGTGCAGCCACGCCACCCTGTGCGGCGAACGGATTGTCCGCCGGCACGCTGCCGTCGTCGTTGAGGCGCACGATCTTGCCGAGGTTGGATTGCATGTCCTGCGCCGGGTCGAACTTCTGCCGTTCGCTGGAGGTGATCCACAGCTTGCCGTCCCGACCGAACGCCAGCCGATGGCCGTAGTGGCCATCGCCGCTCACCTTCGGCACCTGGCGCCAGATCACCTTCAGCTCCGACAAGGTGCCGCCGCCGTTGGGGTCCAGCGTGAGCTTGGCGCGTGCAACCGCGCCTCCCCGGGTATTGGCTTCGCCGGCTTCGGCGTAGCTGAGGTAGACCCAGCCATTGCGCGCGAACTGCGGATGCGGCAACACGTCGCCGAAGCCGCCCTGGCCGGCGTAGGCCACCTTCGGCACGCCACCGATGTCGGCCTTGCGGCGGCTGGCGGGATCGTAGCGCTTGAGTGCGCCTCGTCGTTCGCTGACCAGCAGCGTGCCGTCGGGCAGGAAGCTCATCGCCCACGGCTCATCGAAGCGCCCCGCCTCGGTGGCCTGGAACGGCCATTGCGCGCGCGTCAGGCCGGTCGGGGCTTCGGCCGCCGCGACCGGCATCACTGCGCTGGCCGCAAGCAAGGCGGCTGTGCAACCGACGACGAGCGAGCGTTGAATGGCATTCATTGGATTCTCCTGCGCCAGGGATTCGGACCGCGTCGCGGGTGCGTAGCGGCAAGCCTTTGGGGCTACCTTACACGGCCACGGTGGGGCGGCGTCTCGACGCCGGACTCACTCCCGTTGATCCTATGGG